>JAUHYN010000035.1 GCA_030426505.1 bacterium
TCGTGCCGCACGATGAACTCGTCGAGGACGTTCTCCACCGTCGCCCACAGCCTCAGCCCGTACGCGAGCCCCAGTCCCGCCGACGCGCCGAAGCGCGCGCTCCCGCCGAGCGGATCGTTGCGCTCGCGCGGATCGATCACCGCGCGCGCGGGCGTGAAGAGCGGCGTCGTCGCGCCGCGCGCGAAGACGGCGAAGAACACGTCCTGCTCGAAGAGGTCGTAGCGGGCCGCGCCGTACCACCGCACGCTCGAGACACCGTCGATCAGCGTGGGGCCGTCCGAGACGGGGCGCATCCACGCGACGACCCCCGCGATCGACAGCGCCTCCGTGATCGACACGTGGCCGTTCGCTTCGATCCCGAACCAGTGTCCGTCGGCGACGGCGAGTCGACTCGTGCTCGGGTCGTAGGCCGGCGAATCCGACAGCCACGACGCGAACAGATCGACCGACACCCACAGATCCTCGAGCCGGAGCATCGGCCCGATCTCCGCCGTGAGCGACCGCTCGTACGCGCCGGTGATCCGCGCGACGTGCGGCTCCGCGGTGAGGCCCTGCGCCACGCCCGCGTGCAGCTCGAGCGACTCCGCGATCGCGAGCGTCGCGCGCCCGCCGAACAGCGGCGTCGACGCTTCGATGTCGTCGAGGGCGCCGGTCGTCGTCGCGTCGACCCAGCGCGCGACGAGCTCGAGATCGAAGCGCTCGGTGTCGAGGCGCCCGCCGACGAAGCCCTCGAACTGATCGTGGCCGAAGGGTACGCCGAGGCCGAGCGCGATGTCTGCGTCAGCGATCGAGGTCAGCGCGATCGACCCACCTCCGAACGCTTCGAGCCACGGCGTGAAGCGCCACCGCCCCGAGGCGTCGACGCGATCCGTGTCGGCGTCGAAGACCCGCGAGCGACCGCGGAACGCGAGCCGCGCGTACGTGACTTCGGCGCGCGCGGTGTCGCCCGTGAGCGCGGCGCGCAGGAAGCCGAGCCCGAACCCGGTGACGTCGGAGTGATCGTCGAGGACGTCGAGGTCGAGGCCGCCCGAGATCTCGAGCGCGTCGAGCGGCGCGATGTCTCCGCGCAGCGTGCCTTGGAACCGCCGCGCGGCGGTCGGTGCCTCTTCGGTCGCGGTGACGGTCGCGACGCGCGTCGAGCCGAGCCGACTCCCGTGCAGCGCGATCGAGAGCCCCTTGCCGCTCTTGCGCGCCCTCGCCGCGGCGAACACGCCCGCGGAGCGATCCGCCGTGCGCGCGAGCGCCGCGAGCTCCGGGGCCTGGCCCTCCGCCGACCGCTCGTACATCCGAAGATCCACGCGACCCGCGCTCGTCCGCGCGTCGTCCCCGAGGCGCGACGATGCGCTCACCGCGGCGGACTGAACCAGGAGCGGGTCGCGTCGGAGCCACTGCTGCGCGACGTCGGGGACGACCGGCGCGATCGGGACGCCGTCCACGTGGACCGCGACTCTTCGCCCGCCGCGCACGGTACCCACGCGCGTCGGCGCGATCTCGAACGCCTCGGTGAGCGAGCGCGCGACGGGCTCGAGCAGCCGCGCGCGCTCCACGATCTGGCGGCCCTCGTCGTCCGGCGCGATCCACCACGCGGGCCGCGGCGCCGCGGTGGCGGTCTCGGTGTCGAGCGCCTCGAGCAGCGCGAGCTCCTCTTCGGAGAGCGGCAGGTCCGAGAGCGGCAGATCGTCCAGCTCGATGGGATCGGCGGCGGTGATCGTCGACGTCGTCGCCACGGTCGACGAACCCACGGTGGAGGAGGCCACCACGATCTGAAGCGCGACGAGCCCGATGCCCACCGGGGTCGGACCCTATCGCATTTTCGTACTTGGCATCGTCCCGTCGCACGGGTATGACGTGCGCCCTCGGTGCCCAGTTAGCTCAGTTGGTAGAGCAGTGGATTGAAAATCCGCGTGTCCCTGGTTCGAGTCCGGGACTGGGCACCAACCTTCCTCCTCCCCCCGAGAAAGCACGAACGAAAGCGCCGTCGTCTCTGCACTCGTGGGAGTGTGAAGACGAAGCTGCTCGCGCCCACGCTCACCTTGCTCCTGGCCTGCGGAGGCCCACTCGAGGTCGAAGAGACCACGCGGGTCCTGACGCCGTGTCCGGACCGCCCGAACGAGGCCTACGACTTCGACGCGCTCACGCGCGCCCTCGACGACGACTTGGTCGCGCAGACCCAGGTCGACGAGGTGCGCTCCTGCGAGGACGCCCAGCGCGTGACCGAGGCATTGATCGCGCGGCTCGAGACGCAGGCGCCCTTCGACGGACCGCTCGACGTCCCCGACGACGACATCGCGACGACGGCGCGCGGCATCCGAAACGCCGAGTACAACAACATGGCGCTCGGTGGGGTGGTGCGCGTCGGCATCCCCGGTGGCCAATACAGCTGCACCGGGATCTTGATCAACCAGCGCGCGATCCTCACGGCGGGCCACTGCTTCTCGCACGCCACCAACGGCGCGGACAACGCGTGGCTCACGGTCGACATCGACAGCTACGAGCCGGCGCGGACGGATCGCTACGACGGCATCGCCCGGATCAACATCCACCCCGACTACACCGGCGGCGCGGACACCGAGGACGACCTCGCGGTCGTGAAGCTCTTCTCCGGATCGTTCCCGGGCTTCGCGCTCTCGGACCGCACGCGGATCTACACGGGTACGTTCCACAACATGAACGTCGCGCACCAATACGGCCGCGGCGCGAGCGAGTTGGACGGGAGTGGGGACAACGTCCTGCGGCGCATGGGGTTCGCGCCGGACTGGTTCGGACACAAGCACTACTACCGCACGGTCCGCGAGAACGGCGCGCGCGTGTGCAACGGCGACTCGGGTGGTCCGCTGATCGCGTGGGCTCCGAACGGGACGCGCGTCGTCGCCGGCATCCTCTCGAACTCGACGAAGAACAGCCTGTCGGACGTGTGCGCGCGCCTCGACGGGCGCCAGCGCGGCGTGCGGTTGAATCAGAAGGTCACGTTCATCGAGGACATGCTCGACATTACCTGCGTGCCCGGGAACGATGGCGGTTGGCCATACGTCCGGTGCTTCTGATTCAGCCGATGCGGCCGCGCGGGATCTTGTCCTCGTCGGCGAACGGCTCGAACGCCTCGGTGTACATGCTCGTCTCGAACTCGATGACGTCGTACTCCGCGACGCCGTGGACGAAGAACGGGTCCTTGGCGAGGACGGCGGCGATGGCTTCGTGACTCGCGGCGCGCGCGAGGATCACGCCGCCGGTGCGCGGTACGCGGCGCCCCGAAGTGATGAAGACGCCCGCCGCGTACTGCTCCTTCAGGAACGCGACGTGCGGGCGCATGAGCTTGTCCACCTCTTCGAGCGGGCGGATGTACTTCAGGACGACGACGTACATCAGTCCGCCCAGGTCCTTCGCTGGTTCTTCTCGTTCTTCTTCACGAACGCCGCCTCCAGATCGATGTCGAGGCGATTCGCGATCGCGGCGACGTAGTTGAAGACGTCGACCAGCTCCTCCGCCACGTTGGCCTTCGCTTCGTCGTCCGCGAGCGCGTCGGCCTCGGCCTGCTCGTAGTACTTGTTGAAGCGCCGCACCGCCTTGAACAGCTCGCCGACCTCTTCGCCCATCAAGAAGCAGTTGTGGACGAGGTCGACCTCGAGCCACCCGTGCATCGCCTCGAGGTCATGCACGTAGCGTTGGAAGTCCTTCATCGTGGCGCGCTCGGGGAGCGCGATCGGTACGTCGTTCGTCTTGGTCATTGGCCTCGTCCTCGCGGGGGATCAGAGGCGAGGGATGTAGAGGATCGTCGTCGTCGTCGCGTCGTCCGGCACCGCTGTCACGACGAGGTCGCGACCGGCCGCCATCAACGCGCCGCTCTCGATGATCCTCAGGAACGGCATCGCCTCGCAGAACCCGCGGGCCGGTTTGTACGTGCCGATGAACCCGGAGGCGAGCAAGAATGCGAAGCCGTCTTCGTACTGCGCCGAGGAGACGCCCCACCACCCGTAGTCCGCGCCCGCGAGCTGGCCCCACGCGCGCGTTGGCGCGCGCAACGCGAAGAAGTGCCCCTCGGCCGTCCCCGCGACCACGCCGTAGCGCTCGTGCCGCGACAGGCTCATCACCTGACTCCCGGCGCCGATATGGATCGTGGTCAGGCCACTCGGCGAGAGCTGCGCGACCCGATCGATCCCGGTCATCGGGATGAACGCCACGCCGTCCTCGCCCCACACGAGGGGCGGGCGCGCGGACTCGAGGGCGCCGAGGTTCACGTAACCCTCGTCGCCGTCCCACCAACCCGCCGACGCGAAGCGGTCGACCATGAAGAGCTCGAGATCCCCGCGCTCGTCGACGTGGCCGTCCATCGTCACGATGCGCGTGAGGTCGGTCTGGTAGATCAACACCGGATCCACGATCCCCTCCTCGACCGAGGTCTGCGCGCGCCAGATCGCGCCGCCGACGTCGCCGAGGTACAGGTCGCCGTTCGGCGCGTGGTACGCGCTCCACATCCGATCGAGGAGCGTGCCGGTCAGGTCGCGGCGGGCGTCGCGCGAGACGATGAAGACGTCGTCCGTCGAGCGCACGAGGACGTGTTCGCTGTCGAGTTGAACGAGGAAGTAGACGATCCCGTTCACGGCCTCCTGCACCGTCGCCGGCGCGAACAGCGCGCACTCGTCGGACACGCGCACGCGGAACGACGCGATGTCGTCCGGGACACTCGCGTTCTGAAGCCAGCTCACCGCGCGCGACTCCTCGTCGATCGAGGTGACGAACACGCCGCGGTCGGGAGCGACGAGCGGGATGCTGTCGGCTTCGGACGTCCCGCCTTCGAGGATGCCCGGCGTGTACCCGAGGCGGTCCGGCGGGGCGTCGTACAGCAGCATGTGAACGTTGCGGTACGGGGGCGCGTCCCCGAGCGGGATCCGCGTGGTCTTCGGCGCCTCCAGATCGATGACGTTCAGCTCGAGGTCCGGGCTGCGGGTCACGACGATCGCGGTCTTCGCCTCGCCGTCGCCGGGGAAGCCGATCCACTGCTCCGCTTCAGCGGGCGCGCAGGCCGCGATCACTCCGGCCGCGGCGCATGTCCAGACGGACCGCATCCGAGGGGCATCGTAGTACGAACGTCGCAGATCGTCAGCGGATCCGCTCGCGCGAAAGGTGCGTTTGTTCGGCGGCGCGTCTATGCTGCCGCCCGTGCGAACGCGTGATCTCGTGGTTGGCTGCTCCCTCCTCGTCGCCGCGTGCAGCGGCGACACGCGCCCGGGCGACGACGTCACGCCCGGCACCCGCGACGCCGGCTCCGTCCGCGACAGCGGCATCGTCGTGGGCGGCGCGTGTGAGCGTTGGCTCGAAGTCTACGACCTCACCGGCAGCCAGCTCGAGGTCCGCGGCGTGCCCGGCGGCAACCGCACGCAGGACGTTGGCCCGGGCTCGATGACCATCGCGTTCACCGCGGAGGACGACGCGCGCGCGGAGGGCCCCGCGACCATCCTCGCGTACATGCTGAACCTCGACTTCGAAGAGAGCGGCGTCGTCACCGACATCGAGACGTACGCCGGGCCGAACGAGTGCGGCCTTTCGACCGGCACCGCGGACAGCAGCACGATCACGTGGACGAGCGACCTCACGGACCACCACGCGCGCGGCTCGGTGACCTGCACCTCCGACGAGTTCTTCTGTGAGTTCATCGGCCTGCCGCTCAACGAGCCGCAGTCGCGTGACACCGACCAGGACTTCCCGCTCGAAGCGTTCCGCATCACCGCGACCGGGTTCGAAGGCGACTTCGTGCAGATCGACGACGGCGGCAACATCGGCGACACGTACATCCGCCTCGTCGGGACGGTGACGAGCAGCGCCTGCGTCCCGCTCCCCTCGGGGTGTTGATGACGGCGCCTCGGGACGTCCCGGTCACCGTCATCGGCGGCTTCCTCGGCGCCGGCAAGACGACCCTCGTCAATCGCCTCATCCCCGCGATCGATCGCCGCGTCGGCGTGTTGGTGAACGACTTCGGCGAGCTGTCGATCGACCAGCGCTTGATCGTCGCCGCGGAGGACGACGTGGTCGCGCTCTCCAACGGCTGCATCTGCTGTTCGATGCGCGACGGCGTGATGAGCACGGTCTACCGGGTGCTCGAACGCGAAGACCCGCCGGAGCACCTCGTCGTGGAGGCGAGCGGTGTGTCGGATCCGCGCTCGCTCGCGGATCTGTTCCTCGACGCGGAGCGCGTGGGGACGGTGCGCCTCGACGCGTTGATCGGCGTGGCCGACGCCGGCCGCTTCGACGCGACGGATCGGCTCGCGCGCGCGCAGGTGCAGGCGTCGGATCTGGTGGTGCTCAACAAGGTCGACACGGTCGACGCCGCGCGGCGCGCCGAGGTGGAGGCGGAGCTCCGTTCGATCGCGCCCGCCGCGCGCATCGTCGAGGCGCGGTACGGCGACGTGCCGGTGCCGATCCTGCTGGGCGCGCGCGCGGAACAGATGCGTCGGTTGGGGCACGTCCACGACGGCGTCGACGCGGCGCGCTTCGAGTCGTGGGGCTTCGAGCGCGACGAGGCTATCTCGTTCCGCACGATCCTCCCGGTCCTGAAGGATCTGCCGCCGACGATCTACCGCGCGAAGGGCACGCTCCACCTCGCCGAGCGCGAAGGGAAGGAGATCGGCGTGCAGGTGGTCGGGCGTCGGGTGTGGGTGAAGACGCTCGGAGACGACCCGTCGCCGCGGACCGCGCTCGCGTTCATCGCGGAGCGCGGCACCGTCGACTGGGACGCGCTCGCGGCGCGGCTCGTGGGGTGACCAGCGCCGTGAGGCGCTTACGACTCGAGGCTCGTGGCGGATCGAACGCCGCGTCATGACGACGCATCGGCCCGCCCGATCCGGTACACTGCGCCGGGTGAGGCGCACGGTCGTCTTCCTCGCGCTCGCGGTGAGCGCCTGCGGCCCCGACCCGCTCCTCGTCGAGCCGCCGTGGTCCGAGGACGCGCAAGTCGTCTTGCTCATCGACGGCGAGGTGCGCGCGGTCGTCGCGGGCTACGCGGCGGCGTTCGCCTTCGACGAGCTCGAGGGCCACACGGTCCACGCGCTCGCGTACGCGCCGCCCTCGGCTCAGGTGCCGGACCTCGCCGCGTGCGGCGTCGCGCCGACCGACGGCGCCGACCGCATCCCGCTCGCGGAGCGGAGCTGGAGCATCACCGTGCGCGACGAGGGCGCCGCGTTCATGGTGGTGACGCAGCCGACCGACCTCCGACTCGTCCGCTGCGCGTTCGATCCGTGCCCGCGCACGGCCACCGAGTCGTGGGCGCTCGGTGATGACAACGACGAGATCCGCGGCCTCGAAGTGCTCCCCGATGGCGACACGCTGGTCGCGCTCGGCGACGGCCCCGACGGCGGCGCGATCCTCCGCTGGCGAGACGGCGGACCGATCTGGCGTCACGAGCTCGCCGAGTACGTGAAGGGCGTCGCGTGGGACGGCGCCGAGAAGATCTACGCGAGCGAAGGCCAGACCCTCGTCGCGCTCGACCTCGAAGGGCACACCTCGACGCCCGCGCGCCACCTCGACGAAGTGCGACACGTGCGCGGCGACGGCGTCGGCGGCGTCGCGGTCCAACGCCGAAACGGGATCGCGTCGGTCGAAGGCGCGTGGCCCGATCTCGAAGGCCCGTTCCATGCGCTCTTCATCGCGCCGGGCGGCACCGGGCTCGCGGCGGACGACCGCGGCGTGTGGCGCCTCGTCGACGGCGCGTGGCAACTCGACTTGCGCGACGCCGCGTTCGGCAACGTCGGCGGCGACGCGACGACGCTCGTCGCGCTCAACGAGGTCGCGGACTTCATCGCTTACACGGACGGGCGTTGGGCCAGCTTCGAAGGCCCGCCCGAGCCGGGCTTGATCGTCGCGCGCGGGCGGGGCGACGGCCGTCTGGTGCTCGCCGGGAACCAGGGCCGCCTGTGGTTCCAGGAGGGCGACGCGTGGTGCCGGGCCGAGACCGACACCGGCCAGCGCCTCGAGTCGCTCGCCGTGAGCGTGGACGGGCGGATGTTCGTCACCGGCGGCGCGCCCTCGGTGGAACACCCCGACGAGACCCCGGTGTTGTCGATCGTGCGGGTCCTCGACTGACAAGACAGTTCGTCTTGACGATCGCCCTGGCGCCGAGGCGGGCCTGTGTCGTTTCGCGGACTTACGCCGTGGATCGGCCCTCGCTAACTCGGGAGGCGTGTCCGAGGCGACGACCCTGTTGGCTCACGCGTCCTCCGGCCTCCGCGGCCCGGAGGGGAAGCTCCGGTTCGACCTGCGCGTCCTCGCGAGCGTGGTGGAGCGCGCGCGGCAGCAGCTCTTGGACGGCGAGACGGAGGAGCTCGTCGGGCTGTTGAAGCTGGTCGTCGTCCTCGCCGACGGTCGCGGACCGCTCGCGTCGCAGCAGCTGAAGGAAGCGATGCGCGGGTGTCCCGAGATCGTGGAGCACTTGCGCGCGCAGCGCGGCACGGGTCGCGCCGCGGAGCGTCGGCGACGGGCCGCGGCGACGCTCGGGGCCGGGCGTTGGTCCGCGCCCCGATTCGACGCGGCCGCCCCGCGCGGCACGATCCCTCTTCACCGTTTCCGACCGTCCGTCACGGCGCGGTCGCCCATGTCCAGGAGGATGACACGATGAGCAACGATACGAGTTCGGTGGGTTCGGGTGGTTCGGACGTCGGTGGGGCCTCGGGCCCATCCGGCCCGGGTTCGACCGGCGGCGGCGACGACACCAACGGAGCGGGCGCCGCGGCGGAAGCGGCGGCGAACGACACGCCCGACTCTTCGGCCAACGACGTCGGCAACGACATCGCGGGCGGCGACGGCGTCGACGCGTCGAGTGATGCGCAGGCGGCGGACGAAGCGGCCGCGATCGCGGAGACGGTCGCCGAGAACGAGGCGCAGCAGAAGGCGGCGGACGAAGCGGCGGTGATCGCGGAGACGGTCGCCGAGAACGAGGCGCAGCAGGCCGCGGCGGAAGAGGCCGCGGCGGCCGCTCAGGCCGGGGCGCAGGCGGCGGAGACGACGCGAGGCATCGAGGTCGGCCAGATGGACGAGGCCTCGATCGCGGCGATCGCGCAGGATCTCGGCGTGAAGGCGGACGACCTCCAGGCCTTGGTCGACGACGCGAAGAAGGCCGACGCGGCGGCGGCCGAAGCCCCGCCGGCCGAGGCGCCGAGCCACACGGTGGTCGCGGGCGACACGCTCGGCGCCATCGCCGGCGCGCACGGCGTGTCGCTGTCGGACGTGCTCGCGGCGAACCCGTCGATCACGGACGCGGATCGGATCGAGGTCGGGCAAGAGATCGCGTTGCCGGACGGCGCGCAGAAGACGGACGTCGCGGCGGCGCAGTCCGCGCTCGCGGCGCAGGGCTTCGCGCCCGGACCGATCGACGGCATCGCGGGTCCGCGAACGGAGGCGGCGGTGCGCAGCTTCCAGCGCGCGAACGGGTTGAACGCGACGGGCCAACTCGACGCGGCGACGGCGAAGGCCCTCGCGTCGGCGCCCGCGCCCGCGGCGGCGCCGACCGGCGCGGTCGAAGTCGCGGCCGGGGGTCCGCTCGGTGCGTTGCTCGATCGGATCGCGTTCGGCGAAGGCACGAGTCAGGCGGCGGCGGCGAAGCACGGGTTCAAGAGCGGCTACGACGTGACGCTCGGCTACGGCGCGTTCACGCCGAGCGCGTTCAAGGGGAAGAACCTCACCGACCTCACGCTCGGCGAAGTGAAGCAGCTGCAGGCGGGGATGTTGAGTCACCCGAAGAACCGCTTCGACTCGAGCGCGGTGGGCCGCTACCAGATCGTTGGGAAGACGCTGCGCGGGCTCCAGTCGCAGATGGGTATCCCGGACTCGGCGCGCTTCACGCCGCAGCTGCAGGATCGAATGGCGGCGAAGTTGGTCGAGGGGCGCGGGTTGCGATCGTTCCAGTCCGGTCGCATCAGCGCGACGACCTTCCAGAACCGGCTGGCGAAGGAGTGGGCGTCGATCGCGAACTCTCGCACGGGCCAGTCACACTACGGGCAGCGCACGGGTACGTCGTCTTCGCAGATCCAGGCCGTGTTGGCGGGGCTGCGAAGTTGACGCACCGCCGCCGCGATCGGTGAATGGCGACCATGGTCCCGGTCGCTCTCGCACTGATCGCGGCGGCACCGGTCCGCCTCGGCTACGTGGTCGAGCTGGCGTCGGATGCGATGCGCGGCGACGTTGACGCGGCGGTGGCTGCGCTCGTGGATGAACGCGTCGGCGTCGAGCTCGTCACGCGCAGTGTCTTCGACGCGCAGCTGAGGACGTGCGGCGCCGACGTCGAGTGCCTCGCGCGCGAGCTGCGCTACGACGACGTCGACTTCGTCGCGCTCGTGGTCGGCGCGCCCGTCGGGGGCGAGGTGCGGCTCGTGTCGCGCGTCGTCGATACGCGCCGCGCCGAGATCGTCGCGCGCGACGCACGCACGAGCGCCGCGCCGATCGACGACGCGCTCCGCGCGAGCTTCGAAGCGCTCCTCGACGCCCTGCGGATCGAGCGCGTGGGGCGGTTGGCGATCGGCGCGCCGGCCGACGCCGACGTCCGGATCGAAGACGCCTCCGGGCACACCGTCGCGGTCGGCGTGGGGCCTCACGCGTTGGCGCCGGGGCCCTACCGCGTGTCGGCGACGCGCGCCGATCATTCGCCGTACACGCGCGACGTGACGGTCGAGGGCGGTCACCTCGAGCGCATCGAAGTCGCGTTCGTCGCCGAGGACCCCGGCTGGTACACGTCGCCGTGGTTCTGGGTGGTGAGCGCCGGCGTGGTGATCGGCGGCGCGCTCGTGGGCGTCGCCGCGGCGACCGCGGGCGGTGAGCGGTGCGTGTGCTTCGGGCGCGACCTGTCGCAGTGCCCGCCGCCGTGTTGAAGCTCGCTCGGTGGTGAGCGCGTCAGCGCAGGGCCTCGAGCCTGCGCGCGAGGCGCGCGAGCTCCGCGCGGGCGCGCGCCTCGTCCTTGGCGCGGCGCCACAGCGCGGCGTCCGCGATGATGTCGTCGATCGCGGCGCTCTGCTCGGGTGTGCGGAGCGCTTCGGCGCGCGCGACGAGCGCGTCCACGGTCGCGTCGATGGACGGCGGTGCGGAGGGACTCGGAGGTGGGGCGTCGGTGCTGCGTCCCGCGCGAGGCGGTCGACGTTTGCCGCTCCGAACGGGGCGCGACGGCGGTGCGGGCGGGGGCGCTGCGCCGTTCTGAGCGGACCGGGTCGACGGCGAACCGTCGGTGGGCGTCGTCCGCGACGGCTCGGTTGATTCTGGGCTCGACGCGCGATCCGGCGACCGCGCCCCCGGTGCGCTCTCGGCCGTCGGCCGATCCGTGGGCGCTCCGCTCGACGGGCGATCCGGGGGCGCTCCGCTCGATGCGCGATCCGGGGCCGCTCCGCTCGACCCGCGAACCGTCGACCCGGTCTTCGTCGCGCGATCCTCGGGCGCCCCGACCGACGGGCGAGCCGTCGCCGTCCCCGACGCGCCCTCGACCGTTGGCGTCCCGGCCGCTCCGACCGACAGGCGATCCGTCGCCGTCCCCGGCGCGCGCTCGACCGTTGGCGTCCCGGCCGATCCGATCGCCGCCCGATTCGCTGTTCCCTCCGTCGCGCCGGCGCGCGTCTCGTCGCTCGCCACCCCGGGCGTCGTCGCCCTCGGCGTCACGCCCGGCGCGCCCTCGCGCGGCGTCGGCACCACCTCCTCATCCGGCGCGAGCGCCGAGTACGTCCCGAACGCGACCGCGGCCGCGAGCAACGACGCCGCGACCAACGGCACCACGAACGAAGGCTCCTTCGCCTCGAACAACGACTCCGTCGGCCGGAAGATCCGCGGCGCCGCCACCACGCGCGTCGGCGCGGCGTCGTCCTTCGCGAGGTGGGTCTCCGCGTACGCGAGGATCGTCACCCCCTCCGCCGGCCAGTCGCGCGCCAGCGCGTCGCGCATCGCGGTCGCGTCCGCGTAGCGATCCTCCGGCCGCCGCGCGAGCGCGCGTTCGACGATCGCGTCGAGCGCGGGCGGGACGTCCGAGCGATGCGCCGAAGGCGGCACGAACGTCTGCTGGTGCATCCGCCGCACCATCTCGGCCGGCGTCCCGGGCTCGACGTACGGCAGGAACGTCAGCAGCGCGTAGAGCATCACGCCGACGGCGTACAGATCCGCGCGCCGATCCACGAGCTCGCCCGTCGCCTGCTCGGGGCTGATGTACCCGAGCGTCCCGACCAACGCGCCGGTGCGCGTGCGCCACGTCTGCACGTTCGACTTGCCGACGCCGAGATCGATCAGACACACGCGCCCGTCGGGACGCAGCATCACGTTCGACAACTTCACGTCGCGATGCACCGCCTGCAGCGGGATGCCGGTCTCGGGATCGATCGCCTCGTGCAGCCCGTGCAACGCGAGCAGCGTCTCCTCGATCAGCGCGGTGACGCTCGCGATCGAGAACCTCGCCTTCGCGTGCCGCGCGTGGCCCGCGATCGCGGCGAGGTTCCACCCGTCGATGCGCTCCATGACGAGGTAGTGGAAGTCACCCTCCGTCCCCGACGCGTAGACCTTGGGGAACCGCTTCCCACCCACGACCGCGCCGAGCTTCGACTCGTGGACCGCGCGCCCCTCGGGCATCCGCGCCGTGTGCATCAGCTTGATGACGCGGTCCTCGCCCGCCTCGTCGATCGCGAAGATCGCGCCGAGGCCCCCCTCGTCGATCTTGTGCCCGAGGCGGTACCCCGCGACGTACTCCCCCGGCCGCGCCAATGCGCCTCCCATGTTCCCCGAGGACGCCGCCCGAACCAAGAACTGGTACGCTCGCCCGACCGTGAGCTTCGACGCGGAGACCACCCGCCACGAGGCGCCCCTCGGTTCCCACGAGCGCACGCGCCTGCGGCTCGTCTTCGTCGGCGACGACTTCGTGCGCACCGCGGATCTGAGCCCCGACGCCGAGCTGCGCGTGGGGCGCGGCGACGCCAACGACCTCATCCTCTCCGACGGCCGCCTCTCCCGGCGCCACGCGAAGATCGAGCGCGGCCCGCTCCGCATCACCGATCTCGGGAGCGCCAACGGCGTGACGATCGACGGCGAGCGGATCGCCCCGAACCACCCGACGCCGTTCGAGCCCGGCGCCGCGGTGTCGCTCGGCGGCGTGATGATGCTGGTGCAGGTCGTACAACACACGACCGAGCGCGTGCTCTGTACGCACGCCTACTTCGAGGCGCGCCTCGACGAAGAGGGGCGGCGCCGCACGCGCGATCGCCGCACGCCGTTCGCGGTGCTCGCGGTGCGGATCGAAGGCAAGCGCCCGGCCGACGTGCAACGCACGTTGACGAGCAAGCTCGGGCCGCTCGACGCCGTCGCGGCCTACGCACCGAACGAGTACGAGATCTTGTTGCTCGACGCCGCGCCGTCGCGCGCGGAGGCGGTCGCGGACGAGCTCCGGAACGATCTCGCCCGGCTCGATCTCGCGGCCCGCGTCGGCCTCGCGAACTTCCCCGGCGACGGCCTCACCTCGCAGACGCTGATCGCCGCGGCGCGCGCGTCGCTGGAGGGGCGCGTGGTGCAGGAGCCTTCGCCGGTCGTCGTCGAAGACGAGGCAATGAAGGCGCTCTACAACATGGTCGAGCGCGTCGCGCGCGGCACGATCACCGTGTTGCTCACCGGTGAGACCGGGACGGGCAAAGAGGTGCTCGCCGAAGCGCTCCACGCGGCGTCGCCGCGCCGGCAGGGTCCGATGGTCCGGATCAACTGCGCCGCGCTCTCCGAGTCGCTCGTGGAGAGCGAGCTGTTCGGGTACGTGAAGGGCGCGTTCACCGGAGCGCTCCAGGACAAGCGCGGGCTGATCGAAGCCGGCGCGGGCGGCACCGTCCTGCTCGACGAGGTCGGTGAGCTCCCCGCGACGACGCAAGCCAAGTTGCTCCGGGTCCTCGAGACCGGTCGCCTCCGGCGCATCGGCGGCATCGAGGATCGCGCGGTGGACGTCCGGTTCGTCGCCGCGACCAACCGCGATCTCCTCGCCGAAGTGGATCGCGGGCTCTTCCGCTCGGACCTCTACTACCGCCTCGGCGGCGTGAACCTGCACGTCCCGCCGCTGCGTGATCGCCCGACGGAGATCCGGCCGCTCGTGGAGCGCTTCGTCGTCGACGCGAGCCGCGAGCTCGGCATCCCCCCGCTCGTCGTCGACGAGGCCGCGATGAAGCTCCTCGCCGAGTACCGGTGGCCCGGCAACATCCGCGAGCTGAAGAACACGGTCGAGCGCGCCGTCCTCCTCGCCGACGATCGCATCACCGTCACCCAGCTCCCCGCGGAGAAGATGACGGCGAAGTGGTCCACCGCTCCGACCGAGAAACCGCGCGGCTCCAATCCGGAGCGCGACGCGGCGCGCAAGCGCATCGAAGACGCGCTCGCCGCGTGCGCCGGCAACCAGACGCGCGCCGCGGAGCTGCTCGGGGTCTCGCGGCAGACGCTCGCGAACTGGCTCGATCGCTACAGCATCCCGCGCCCGCGGCGTAACTAGCTCAGCGACCAGCGGGCAGTCGACAGCTCCTCGGTGCGACGCTTCGGCGCCTGATGCGCTCGGGAGATCTTGCTGCGGACTGGAAGCTATTTGCTGCTGACGTAGGTAGTGACGCCGTCGAATCGCCGACGGTCGCGGGTCTTCGATTCCCGGGTGTCGACATCTCGACAGGGCGCGCCCGCGATCGCGCCGTCCGCTGCGCGGTCGCGTGACTCGTTTCGACACACCGACGCGCAGACCGTCGGCGACCCGTCGTGGCCGCCTCGAAACGGGTCACGGCGCGCCGACGATCGAGACCATGAAGATCCGCTCCGCATGGTCCCTCCTCGCGCTCGCCGCGTTCGCGTGCAGCCCGCCGCTGGTAGGCGCGCTCGACTTCTGGTTCGAGAGCGACGTCCTCACGGTCGCGTTCACGCCGGACGAGGGGCTGTCGTACCGGCCGGGCACCGTGTTCGCGGAGCTCACCGCGCACGACGCGAAGATGGGCGACTCCGACACGCACCGCTGCGTGCAGGTGCCGCCCGACGGGACGTTCCAGGTGTCGCTCTCCGAGTACGCGGCCGACGCGAAGATCGACATCGCGATCTGGCACGACGATCCCCGCCGCGCCGAGAACCGCCAGCCCGGCGCGCCGCTCCCGGAGCCGCGCGAGTGCGCCGGCGCCTTGGTGACTTCGAGCGTGTGGGTCCACTCCGGCAACACGTCGAAGCTCCCGGGCTCGACGGATCCCGAGGACCCGGAGGTCACGCCCGACCCGGAGACGCCCGCGGGCGCGCTCGCGCCGCTCGTCGTCCCGAAGCTCTGCGGCGACGATCGGATCGAGGTCGAGCTCGAGAATGTCGGCGCGGGGCCGCTGAAGATCATGAGCGCGTTCCTGACGGACTCGGTCGGCTCGGTCGTCCTGCCGAGTGGGCAGGCGTCGATGCCGATGACGATCCCCGCGAAGGACTCGGCGCGGATCGCGATCGAGTTCACTCAGTCGTTCACCAACGTCGCGCTGATCGTGACGACCGACGAGCCGAACAGCCTCCCGCGCACGGCGACGATCCGCGGCACGACGCCGCAGCTCGAGGTCGAAAAGCACGGGCTGAGCTTCTCGACGGATCGCCTCGTCGAGCAGTTCAGGATCCTCGACGACGAATGCGCGGCGGTCGGTGACGTGGAGCTCGAGCTCCTCCCGTTCGGTGGGAGCGCCGAGGCGTGGGAGTCGTTCACGATCGTCGGCTGCGAAGACCTCGGCGTGGCGTGCATCCGCGAAGCCGGGCGCGATGTCGCCGTGCTGTTCGACCGCGTGGGCGAAGGCGCCTACGACCTCGCGACCCTCCGCCTCACGCGGGTCGACGACCGCTCGCAGACGGTCGACATCACGCTCACCGGGACGCGGCGCCCCTGCACGGCGCCGACGATCGCGGGCCTCACCCGCACCTCGACGCTCACCGCGTGCGTCGGCGAGACCCAGACGATCCAGGCCGAGACCACGGGCGCGATCGAACACTACAGCTGGTGGATGTACGGCCAGCACGGCGCGATCACGGCGGGCGTGGAGGCGACGGCGTCGTTCGTGCCGTCGAAGGCGGGGCCGTTCGGGGTCGGGTTGTTGGTGATCAACGACTGCGGCGGGATGGCGTGGACGGCGGAGCCGCTCGAGATCGTCGTCGACGGTTCGTGTCGCTGACGATCACTTGCGGCTGATCTGCTGCACGCGGCGGTGCCAGTCGGTCGGCCGGTGCGAGGCGCCGTTCGGGACGACGAGCGAGCCCACGTAGTCCGCGCTCTCGTAGACCTTGTTGATCGTGTCGCGCACCGACGCGAGGTCCTGCTGCGAGATCACGCCGTTGCTGGTCGCCTGGTAGAACTGCACGGTGATGCGGACCGGGAAGCGGTCGTCGCGCTCGAGCTTCAGGTTCGCCATCTCACGGAACGGGCCGAGGTCCTTGCCGTGGCCGAGCACGGCCTGCTCGACGTCGCTGCGCCCCGAGCTGCGACGGCTGCGCTTCATCATCGGCGCGCCGCTGCCCTCGGCCATCGGCGCGGCGGACGGCATCTCGTCGTCGTACCCCCCGCTGTAGTAGCGCCGCGGCGCGCGGAACTTCAGCGGGACCTGCACGATCATCATCATGTTCGAGCCCTCTTCGAGGGCGCCGGCGTCCTGCGCCTGGGCGTGACCGGATTCGATGCGGCGCTTCACGTCGCTCTTCCGCTCGGCGGTGAAGACGGTCTTCTGACCCGCGTTGTTGAAGAAGAGCTGCTGGCCCCAACCCTGGTAGGTCTGGTCGCCGCCGCCGTTGTCGATGATGGTCGCGCTCGTGCCCTGACGCGTGACGAGCAGCGTGAGGACCGCGGGGTTGTTCGCGGACGACTGGTAGTTGAAGAGGACCGGGTTGAACTCGGCCTTGCCGTGCTTCGGGATCGGGACGAACACGTGCTGCGCGCTGACGAGGAAGTGTGAGTCGCGTTCGGCGAGGAAGTTGTCCGAGCCCTTCAGGCTGTCAGGCGTGCTCAGGTACTCGCGCAGGTTCGTCAGGACCTCGGTGAGCGGGACCGCGACGAGCTCGCCGCCCTTGGCGTGGTTGCCGATGCGCACCCAGATCTTGTCCGCGGCGATGTCGCCGGTCTTGTCGCTGAAGTTGGGGTGCCGGATCACGGGGAGGAGGCTGGTCTGGGTGCGACCGTTGACGGTCTGCCTGACCTGCAGTGTGAGGTCGCTGATGTTCGGTCCGACCGACGAGCCGTAGTGCCGGCCGGTGTCTTCCCAGGTGAGGTTGATGACATCCAGGCCCATCCGGTGGGCGCGCGCGCGGAGGCGCTGATCGTGCGGCATCTGGACGACGCGATCGATCGTGGCCTGGTAGTTCCCGCCCGTGATGCCCCAGTCGCCGGCGTGGGCCGGGAGCGCGGACAGCGTGAGGGTGGCCGAGAGGGCGAGGGCGGCGAGGGGGCGGTGTCGGTTCATGGGGGTTTCGAACGCGGGATCGACGGATTCGATCTGAGAAAAATCACCGTCGGTCGAGGTGCGGTGTGGCCCCGTGTACACATCCGCAGGGGCGCGGAGCGAGGGGTCCGCGGGGGTGAAAAGCGGGTGTGTTCTGGGGCACGGTGAAGGCGTGCGAAGCGTGGCCGCTGCGCTGGGTCTGCTCC
>JAUHYN010001082.1 GCA_030426505.1 bacterium
GCGCTGCTGCTCGAGTCGCACGTCGAGACGTGCGTTAAGCGCGCGTTCGAGAGCGACGACGACGCCGAGCGCCAGCAGAAGATCGAGCGCGAGGTCCGCGAGCTGGCGGCGCTGTCCGCCGGCCGTCTCCGGTGGGAGCGCGGCGACCTCGAAGCGGCGGACGCCGCGTACGAGCAGATCCCGGACGGCTCCGTTCATCAGCGCGAGGCGTGCTGGGAGCGGGCGCACCTCGACGTCGCGCGTGGGAGTCGGCGCGGCGCGCTCAAGCGCGCGCAGTGCGTGGTAGACCTCGGCGCGCGCGGCACGCGGCAGGTCGACGCGCGGCTGTTCCAGGCGTCGCTACTCGCGCACATGAATCGCTACGCGGACTCGGTCGCCAGCTACGAGCACCTGCACGGCAAGGTGAAGCAGGAGCGCGATCTGTACGCGAGCGCGATCGTCGAGATCGAGGATCCGGCGGAGTTCTTGTTCACGGCGATGGAGCGGAACGTCGGCACCTCGGACGAGCCTTCGCCCGGTCCGGCCACGTTGTTCGCGGACGCGTGGACGCCGAACGTCGACCAGGCCTACCGGATCGATCGCGGCGTGCGCTTCGCGAAGGACGAGGTCTGGAAGATGGTCGACGAGATCGACACGCTCACGCGCTCGCTGAAGGCGGACAAGGCGTTCGTCGGGTTGGAGCTGCGGCGCCAGAACCTCGAGACGTTGCTGCGCGACGTCCGCCACCTCGAGAGCCACGCGGGTGGGACCGAGGAGCTGCTGCGTCGACACCAGCGTCACGCGTCGGCGGACGGCGAGGTGCAGGTCGATCACTCGCACGCGGCGCAGGCGGAGGAGGTCGGTCAGATGATCGAGCAGCTCCGCGGGATGGCGCGGGCGGTGGAGGGCGAGATCCTCTTGGTCGAGTACGAGGAGGACAGCCGGCGGAAGCAGGCGCAGTCGATGCTCACGTCGATCCGGGCCGAGGTCGTCGACATCATGAAGGCGCTCTCCGCGCTCGAGACGGAGTCGAAGCCGACGACGAAGGCGGTCGCGCGCGGCGCGCTCCAGGACGTGAAGGCGTCGCTGGACGACGCGGCGATGCGGGCGGAGTTCGGCGTGCTCGACACGTACTGGCTGAAGAAGCAGCACCGCACGCAGGCGATCGAGAACCTCCTGCGGCAGCAAGAGGAGACCGAGCGCCAGGTCCTCGAAGCGCTCGAGGGGCTCGCGCGCGAAGAGGCGTCCGCGCGCTGAGTCTCGGCGTGTAATCCTTTCACCGTTGTAGCGGTCCGGCGTCGATTCGCAGGGTTCGTCTTGCGAAGTCGGCCGGAATACTCTCCTATCCCGGTCGATGCGTCGGCGCGCGGCTTGGGTCGGTCTGATCGGATGTCTGGTGTCGGGTCCGGCGCTCGCGCAGTCCGTTCCGGGGAGTGCGGGGGTCCGCGGATCCGTCGCGTTCGACGCAGCGCAGGCGCAGTCGCTCGTGGGGTCGATCGCGGACGGGAGCCTCGCGCCGGCGTCGTTCACGCTCGCGCTGTGGGCGCAGGTCCCCGACCAGTACCAGGCGGTGGCGCACCGCTGGGACGAGGGCGAGCAGGCGTGGTGGCTCGGTCACTTCCCCTCGGGGTCGATGAGCTTCTACGTCGCCGAGACCGCGGCGGGGCCGGGGATCGGGCAGGCGTTCGCGTCTTTCTTCGCGCCCGGTTCGTGGCACCACTTCGTCGTCACGTACGAGGCCGGGACGGTCTACTTGTACGCGGACGGGCTGCCCGACGACGGCGCGACCACCGGCGCGATCCCGACGTCGCTCGCCGGCCGGACGTCGCCGTTCTACCTCGGCCAGCCGTACTACACGGGCGAGGTCGGCGAGGCGCTGTTCTTCGATCGCGCGTTGACGGCGGGTGAGGTCGCGGACGTCTACTGCGTCTTCGCGCGCGGCGCGCCCGGGTGTACGTGCGGCTTCGACGGCCACGCCTGTACCCTCGGCGACGCGACGAACACGCCCGGCCTCGTGAGCTACTGGCCGCTCGGCCAGGACGCGACCGACGCCGTCGGTACGAACGACCTCGTGGAGATCAACGGGCCGCTCGTCTACACGCCGCACCCGGGCACGGGCGGGGCGGACGCGGGCGTCTTGGACGGCGGGGGGCTCGACGGCGGCGTGGTCGTGGACTCCGGGGTGCCTGCGGACTCCGGGGTGCCTGCGGACTCCGGAGTGCCTGCGGACTCCGGGGTGCCTGCGGATTCCGGGGTGCCTGCGGATTCCGGGGTGCCTGCGGATTCCGGGGTGCCTGCGGACTCCGGGGTGCCTGCGGACTCCGGGGTGCCTGCGGATTCGGGCGTCGCAGTGGACGCGGGCGTGCTCGCCGACTCCGGTGTCGCGGCTGACTCCGGTGTGCCGGCCGACTCGGGCGTCGCGGTGGACGCGGGCGGGCCGGGGGATTCGGGGGTCGCCATCGACGCGGGCGTCGCGGTGGACGCGGGCGTGCCTGCGGACGCGGGCGTCGCGCCCGACGCCGGGCCGACCGACGGGGGCGTCGCCGCGTCGCTCGGTCCGCGCGGTCACGTCACGTTCGATAGCAACTTCGCGCAGTCGCTCTCCGCGCCGGTCGGCGCGAGCTCCCCGCTGAACTCGAGCGCGTTCACGATCGCGATGTGGATGCGGATGCCGATGAATGCCTACGAGGCGGTCGCCCATCGCTGGGACGACGGCGGTCAGGTGTGGTGGCTCGGGCACGTGCCGCCGCAGCGCTTCGCGATGGGCATCGCGCAGAGCACGAGCGGGGCGGGCGGCATCGGTCGCGACTTCGCGACGTCGTTCGCGCCGGGCTCGATGCACCACGTGATCGTCACGTACGAGAGCGGCGTGTTGCACATGTACGCGGACGGCGTTCCGGACGACGGCCCGGTGAACGGGCCGATCCCGACGTCCCTCACCGGCGGCACCTCACCGCTCTACCTCGGCCAATTCATCTACAGCGGCGAAGTCGGCGAGGTCCTCTATTACGATCGCGCCGTCACCGCGGCGGAGGCGACCGACATCTTCTGCACTTTCGATCACAGCGCGTTCCCGTGCGGGTGCGGCGTCGACGGCCACGCCTGCACCGCGAACGACGTCATGAACATCCCCGGCCTCGTCAGCTACTGGCCGCTCGGCGTCGACGGCGCCGACGCCGTCGGCGGCCACGACCTCACCGAGAACAACGGGCCCCTCGCGTACGCCGCGCACCCGCCGCCCCCGGACGCGGGCGTCGCGGACGCGGGGGTGACTCTGGATTCCGGCGTGCCTGCCGACTCGGGCGTGCCT
>JAUHYN010001083.1 GCA_030426505.1 bacterium
GCGGCTGCGTCGTCGCTTCGGGATCGGCCGGCGGGCGGCGGGGCGGTCGACGACGGGAGAGGGGCGGGGCGATCGCGATGCGATCGGTGCTTCTCAGGCCCGGCGCACGCGACGGGGCGGCCGTTGCTGATGAGTGGGCCGTCGGGTGTGGGGAAGTCGTCGCTCGCGATGAACGTCGCGTTGCAGCTGAAGTATCGGTACTACGAGTTCGTCGTGACGCACCGGACGGAGGCGCGTGATCTCTTGTACCGGTTCGACGCGGTCCGGAAGCTGAACGACGCGACGGCGGGAGGGGGCGGCGGGCTGGTCGACGAGGCGTACGTGACGCCCAACCCGCTGTGGTGGGCGCTCGCGCCGAAGAGCGCGGCGCGGCGCGGGTTCGCGCCGAAGAAGAAGCTGCCGTTCACGGCGGCGCGGGACCCGAACCTCGGACACGAGGGCGAGCGCGCGGTGTTGTTGATCGACGAGATCGACAAGGGCGACCCGGACCTGCCGAACGCGCTATTGGTCGCGCTGGGTTCGCAGCAGTTCCCGATCGAACCGATCGACTACGAGGTGAGGGCGGAGACGGCGCCGATCATCATCATCACCACGAACGGCGAGCGCGACCTGCCGGCGACCTTCGTGCGGCGGTGTGTCCACGCGGAGCTGGAGCACCCTTCGGAGTCGATGCTGGAGACGATCGGGCTGGAGGCGGTGGAGGGCGCGAAGAAACACACGGGCCTCGCGAAGGCGATGGCGAAGTACGTCGTGGCGCAGCGGGACTCGTCGGACTATCCGGAGGGCTCGAAGCCTTCGACCGCGGAGTACCTCGATCTGCTGCGGGCGTGCCTCGCGGAGAACGTCCACCAGACGGAGGGTGCTGCGTTCGAAGCGATCGCGCGGATGACGGTGAAGAAGTCCGAAGTCCGTCGATGAACGTGCTGAACCACCCCGGCGACTGGCTGCGCGCGATCCGCGCGATGGGCCTGTCGCCCGAGTCCGAGGCGGCGCGCGAGGTGGCGCGGTTGCTGGGGTTCGAGTTGGCGCCAGCTGCGGCGCCGACCGCGCCCGAGCCGACGGTGGTGACTGCGACGGCGACCAGTACGTCGACCGTGACAGCGTCCGTTCGTGTGCCGCGCGGCGAGGAGGACCGTGACGTCTGGCTCACCGACGTCACGAAAGTGGTCCCCGACGAGCACGTGCAGACCGGCGTCGCGGAGGCCCACGCGCGGGGCGTGCTGGGCGAGGGCGTGATCGTCGGGATCGTCGACGGCGGCGTCGACGTGTTGAACCCCGCGTTCCTCGGAGACGACGGCCGCACACGCATCATCGCCTACTGGGAGCCCGGCGACGGCACCGACGACGGCGAGCTGTTCGACCGCGACGCGATCGACGCGATGGTCGCGAAGGGCGCGATGCCGGATCGCATGGCGCGCCACGTGAGCGAGCACGGCACGAACGCGGCGAGCCTCATCGCCGGCCGCGCGACCGACGACTTCCCCGGCGGCGTCGCGCCGAAGGCCTTGATGGTGGTGGCGCGCGCGGCGGACGTGGACGGCTCCTCGACGAGCGCCCGCGTGCTGCAGGCGCTCGGGCAGGCGGCGTCGTCGACGCGGATGCGGAAGCAGCTGAAGGACGTGGTCGCGCGTTCCGACGCGGAGGGCCTGCCGGTCGTGACGTACTTCGGCGTTGGGACATCGGGCCCGGCGGCGGGATCGGATCTGTTGACGAAGGTGCTGGAGGAGAACGCGGCGTCGGGGCCGGAGAACCGGGCGTTCGTGGCGGCGGCGGGGAATATCAATCCGCCACCGAATCACGCCGCGGTACCGCTGGTGCCGGGCGAGGTTGGTTCGCTTCGCTGGCGCTGGGACGGGGGCCCACACGTCCTCGAACTCACGCTCCCGCGGGACGTCCGAGTGACGCTCCGCGCTCCGCTCGGAGAGACGGGCGCGGACGCGATCGTCGTGCAGGACCCCGGAGGCTGGAACGTACACACGAGTCAGGTCGTCGAGGTCACTTCGAGGCCGCGCGACGACGGAGATAACGCGGTGATGATCGCCGTCGCCGCGGTTGACGCCTGGTCTCCGGCCAGTCGGTGGACGCTCGAGTTCGAGGCGCCACGATCGTCGGTCGGCGGTTCGCCTCGGCAAACGATCGCGCGCGTCACCGGCTCGAAGAACGTTCGCTTCCTCGACCACCGCCCCGCCGAAGGCACCATCGGCTCTCCCGGCGCCTCCCCCGCCGTGCTCACCGTCGGCGCCGCCAAGTCCTCCCGCTCCGGCCGCGTCTTCCCCGCCGAGTTCTCCGCCTTCGGCGCCGCCGACGATCCGGACCGAAAGCCCGATCTCCTCGCGCCCGGCGACGGCGTCACCGCGGCCCACGGCCTCACCCGCGGCACCACGCCCGCCGCCGCGATCGCGGCCGGCGTCGTCGCGCTCCTGTTCTCCCGCTCGCCCGACCTGTCAGCCCGCGCGCTCTACGATCTCCTCCGTCGCACCGCGCGCGGCGGCGACGGCGAGTGGGACCGCGACCTCGGCTACGGCCTCATCGACGCGGCCGCCGCGCTCGACGCGCTCGATCCTTCGACCACCGACGATGCTCCCTCCGCGCCGAGTTCGATCCAGATCGAGCGCGGCGAGCTCCCCGCGATCGATCCGATCCTCCCCACCACCACCGCGCGCGCGCTGCACTACGCGCTCGTGTCGCAGTTGAGGCGCCGCGACGAAGTCGACTGGGAGCAGGCGGTCGAGCGCGTCGCGCGGCGCGAGCCGATCGATCGGCTCCCGCGCCTCACCCGCTGGACCACCGCGGCGCGCGTCGTCCTGATCCGCGATCTCACGCCGCGCATGTTCGTGTTCCGCGCCGACGTCGTCGCGCTGGCGAACAGCCTCGAGTCGATCCTGCCGCGGAACACGCTGCGCACGGTGGATCTGATCTCCCCCGGCGTCCCCGACGACGACGTGCTCGGGCGCATCGAGCCGGAGAGCGTGGTGCTCGTCGCGACCGATCTCGACGAGGACGACGACGAAGAAGAGATCGAAGCGTGGCGCGCGCTCGCGGAGCGCCTCCGTCGCTCGCGCAGCGACCTCGTGTTGCTCGCGCCGCGCGCGGTCGACGCGATGCCGAATCGGCTCGGCCGCGAGATGGCCGCGGTGCCGTGGCGCAGCGCGACGCGCGTGGGCGACGTGTGGCGCGCGCGGCGCTCGAAGCGCGCGGTCGGCGCGCGCGAGCGCGCGCCAGCGCGCGAGGCCACGCAACAGATTCTCCGCCACCCCAGCCTCGCGCCGCGTGAATACCCCGCGAGG
>JAUHYN010000036.1 GCA_030426505.1 bacterium
CCTCGATCTCGTAGCCGGTGTCGAGCGCCGCGAGGACGTTCGGGTTCGGCTGGAACAGGTGCTGTTCGCCGATGAACGTCCCCTGCTTCGACGCGAACCGGATCTGCCGCGGGGAGACCTTCTCGTAGTGATAGACCGGCGGGAGCCGATCGTGGAGCACGTCGTTGAGGTACAGCCCGCCGTCCTCCGCGAGCACGCCCACGAAGTCCACGAGCGCCACGTTCTTGTCCTCGACGTGGATCGTGTACGGCCGATCTTCGCGGACCTCGCGCGGCACCAGATAGATCGCCCGCACCGGGACCTCGCGCAGATCCACTTCGCCGCGACTGCTCGAGAAGACGCCGCTCACGTCGACGGTCGGCGGGAGCTTCGGCGCCTCGAACCCGGTACACCCCGCGAGCGCGAGCAGCACGAGCGCCCGCTTCACGGCGTCGCTCCCTTCGGGGTGTCGATCACGCCGAGGATCTTCTGCAGCTGATCGTGTTCGTCGCCCCGGCGGGACATGTCGCCGAGCATGCGGAGCACCTGCGGTTCGATCTCCTTCGACAACACGTCGAGCAGCAGTGCCCGCCGCGGCCCGAGCGCATGCACCTGCATCCGCGCGACCGCCCACGCGGCGACGAGCCTGTGCCCGAGCGCGACAGGATCCGTCGGTCCGCGCGCAGTGTCGCGGCGCATCTCGCGGCCCGCGCCGAGGAGGGTCTGCGGGAGGCGCTTCGCGGTGGGGCGCGCGACCTCGGGGATCTCGGCGAGGCGCCCGAGGTACCAGAGGATCAGCATCGCGCTCTTGGGATCGCCGATCGCGATCGCGTCCACGCCCGTGTCGACCGAAGCGTCGACCCGGGTCGCCCACGCCGCCGGGCCCGCCACGATCTCCGCGCGGTTCTCCATCAAGCGCGCGAGCAGCTCGTACGCCGCGCTGTACGTCGCGGCGCGCTCCTCCGCCGACAGGTTCGTCCCGCGCTGCTCCTTGTCGACCGCGCGATCGATCGTCCGCTTCAGGACCTCGACGTTCACCGTCACGGTGCGGGTGTTCGCGCTCAGCAGGTCGTACGTCGCCGGCAATGCCTCGCGGTGATTGCCCGCGAAGTACACGAGCGACTCCACGATCGACACCAGCGTCTCGTGGTCCCTCGTCATCACCGCGTAGTGTTTCGCGAGGGCCTCCATCACGTGCTGCGCGACGATCGGCTCGAGCTTCTCGTGCAAGCTGGCTTGCAGAGCCTGGAGCGAGAGCTCCGCGCGCATCTCGCCGAGTGCCCACGCGCAGTACGCGCGCAGCTCCGGGGTCCCCTGGTTCAGCAGCACACTACGCAGGGCGCCGACCACGGTCGCGTCGACTACACGGAGGCGCCCGAGCGCGCGGGCCGCGGCGAGGCGCACGGCGATCGGGCCCGGTCGTGTCAGCTCTCGGGCGGCTTCCTTGGAGGCGTCGAGGCGCGCGGGTTCGTCCGGCGCGTCGACCAGATCGTACATGTCGGCGGGCGTCGTGACGCACCCGGTGAGCAGCAGCAGCAGGATCGCGGCGCACTTCATCGCTTGCACTCCGCGGCGACGTGTTGCTGCGCGGACGCGGCGACGAGGAGGTCTTCGTGTTGGGCGAGCGGCGCGATCGCTTGCACGGCCGTCGGGTCCTTCGCTTGGTAGCGGCACACCGCTTCGATGACCGCGAGCTGGAGCGCGGGCGGCGCGCCGCGTTCGGTCGCGACGCCGGACAACACGCCGAGCGATGACGGCGCGCCGAGTCGACCGAGCGCGCGCGCGGCGGACGCGCGCACGAAGTCGCGCTCGTCGCGGCGCACGACGATCTGCTCGAGCGGTGAGACCGCCTCCGGAGCGCCGGCTTCGGCGAGGGCGGTCGCGGCGTCTTCGCGCACCCAGCTCCGTTCGTCGTTCAGGCGCTCGAGGTTCTCGGAGGGCGGCGACGATCGGATCGCGGCGCGCGTCAGTCCGCTGCAACCGAGCAGACCGGCGAGCGCGGCTACGACAGCGATGTCGCGGAGCGGGTAGGGTCGCGAAGTTCGTCCGGATCCACTGGGCATCGGGCGCACGCGCACCCTAGCCGAAGGTGTTCTCGCGCGCAGGCCATGACAGGGCTGTCGCCGTCGTCACACCGAAGTGATCGCCAACTCCTCGAAGACGAAGGGAATTCTCGCCTCGTCAGTTTTCTGGCACGTGCCTTGCGCTACGACCCGCGCCGAGGTCACCCATGAAATCAAGAGCCATTCCCCTCCTCGCCCCCCTCTTCTTCGCGGCCGCGTGCGCCAGCGACTTCGGTTCGCAGACCGCCATCACGGACCCCAACTCCGGCGGCCAGCCGAACCCCGACGGCAACAACACCAACGTCAACCTCGGCGGCGCCCAGGACTTCGGCTACTTCCGCCGCCTCCTCGACTCGAACCAAGTCCCGCGCCCCGGCGACGTCGACGACGCGGGCTTCTTCGCCGAACACCACACGCCGCTCCCCGAGCCCGACTGCGGAGGCCGCGTCTGCGTCCAGCCGATGCTCGGCGTGATGGCGAACCTCGTGAACGGGAACAACTGCACGCTACTGCAGCTGGGTCTCAACTCGCCGCTCGCGATCGATCCCGACAACCGCCCGCCGCTCAACCTCGCGGTGGTGATCGACACGTCCGGCTCGATGCGCGCGGCCGGCAAGATCGACTTCGTGAAGCTCGGCCTCATGCAGATGATCAACGAGCTGTACGACGACGACCGCATCGCGATCATCACGTACTCCAGCGAAGCCGCCGTCGTGTTCGCGATGGACGAGGTGCGCGGCAACCGCAACCGCCTGCGCGGCGTCGTCGAAGCGCTCCAGGCCGACGGCGCCACCAACCTGTGGGGCGGCCTCGAGCTCGGCTACCAGCAGGTCCTCGGCGGCTACGACATCGAGCAGCAGAACCGCGTCATTCTCCTCTCGGACGGGCAGCCGACGGCGGGCGTCACGGCGGAGGGCGAGATCCTCCACCTGAGCAAGGCGTACAACTCGGACGGCGTCGGCCTCACCACCATCGGCCTCGGCACGTCGTTCAACCACGCCCTCATGCGTGACCTCTCGCTCCAGGGCGACGGCAACGCGTACTTCGTCGAGGACGCCTCCGCCGTCCAAGAGGTGTTCACCGAAGAGCTCGCGTACTTCACGGTGCCCGTCGCGTTCGACCTCGAGATCGACGTCGAGGCCGGCGTCGACTACCGCTTCCGCCGAGCCTACGGATCGTCGCTGTTCACGCACGACCTCACGACCGGTCGCCTCGAGATCCCGAGCGTCTTCCTCGCGCACCGCACCTCGCACGACGACGTCACCGAGGGCCAGGGTCGCCGCGGCGGCGGCTCCGCGCTGTTGCTCGAGCTCATGCCGAACGACGAGCTCGAAGACGACGGCGAGACCGAGGTCGCGAGCGTCGCGCTGAGCTACCGCGTCCCGGGCGTAGACGAGCGCGTCACCCAGCACGTGAAGGTGGGCTACCCTTACGCCGCCGACGTCCTGATTCGAGAGGGCTTCTTCGACAACGCGATCGTCACCAAGTCGTTCGTCATGCTGAACATCCTCGTGGGGATCCGCGAAGCGACCGAGGCGTTCCACACCGGCCGAGGCGCCGAAGGGATCGACGTGTTGCGCCGCCTGATCGCCGCCGTCCGCGACTACGAAGAAGACCTCAACGACGGCCAAGGCGACGTCGACATGCAGCTCGACATCGAGCTCATGGAGCGGCTCGTCGACGTCATGATCGCGAACGGTGCACTCCCCCAGGAGACGGTGATCGCCGAAGACCCTTGGCCCGGCGACTGAGAGCGCGAGCGAGGCGCTTGCTCAACGGTGAGGGGCGCCGTACAGGAGGAGGGTGGGCCGTCGCGCCGTCATTCTGTACGACGTGATGGGCACGCTGGTGTCCGAGCCCTTCTTCGAGACCGTGCCCCAGTTCTTCGGGATGCCGCTCGAGGAGCTCTACCGCGTCAAGGACCGCTACTCGTGGGTCGACTTCGAGCGTGGCTTCATCGACGAAGCCACGCACGCGGAGCGCTTCTTCGTCGACCGCCGCGAGTGGGACGTCGACGGCCTCAAGGCCGCGATGACCGCGCACTACGAATGGCTCGACGGCATGGAGGCGCTCTGCCGGCGCCTCAAGGACGCCGGCTACGCGCAACACACGCTGTCGAACTACCCCGTCTGGTACCGCCTCATCGAAGACAAGCTCCGCGTCTCGCGCTACGTCGACTGGACGTTCGTGTCCTGCCACATGGGCTTCCGCAAGCCCGCGCGTGAAGCGTACGAGTTCGTCGTCGACACGCTCGACGTCGCGGCCGAGGACTGCATCTTCATCGACGACCGCCCCGACAACGTGAAGGGCGCGGAGGCGATCGGGATGCGCGGTGTGCTCCGCGTGGACACGCCCACGTTGATCCGCGACCTCGTCGACTTGGGAGTCCCCGAGGCCGCACCGTGAAGTTGATCCTCGTCCGGCACGGCGAGAGCGAGTGGAACCGTGAGCTCCGTATCCAGGGGCAGACCAACAGCGAGCTGACCGGGACGGGGATCATGCAGGCCCGCGCGGTCGCGAACGTCCTCGCGAAGGAGCCGCTGCACGCGATCTATTCGAGCGATCTCACGCGCGCGATCGCGACGGCCGAGATCATCGCGGCGCCGCACGGGCTCAACCTCCAGCTCGACCCGCGCCTGAGAGAGATGTCGTTCGGTGGCCTCGAGGGCCTCACTTGGCAGGAGGTCCGCGATGACCACCCCGACGTGAAGACCGCGCTGCAGACCGGCGCGCACGACTTCAAGATGCCGGGCGGCGGAGAGAGCCGCGACGACCTCGTCGCGCGCGCGCTCGCGGCGATGGACGACATCGCCGTGCGCTACCCGGACCAGACGATCTGCGTCGTCTCACACGGCGGCCTCATCTCGTGGTTCACGCGGCACGTGCTCGGCATCCCGCGGAGCGTCCCGTCGCGGCTGCGCCCGGACAACTGCGCGATCCACCGGTTCGAGCTGTACGAGATCGGTTGGCACCTGCGCACGTTCAACGAGCGCGCGCACCTGCCGGAGGTCTTCGCGCCGGATCCGCTCGCTACCTGAGCAGCGCGACCGCGACGATCGCCACGAGCACCACGCCGAACGCGATCAAGATCTTCGTCGTCGTCGCCATGGCGTCGGGCTCGACTTCGTCGAGGCTCTTCAGCGCGGCCTGCGACGGGCGGAGCGTGTCGTTGCGCGCGGTGGGGCGCTGCTTCGGGTCGTACGCGAGCTCGAGCCCGGATCCGAGGTCCGCCGCCGGGTGCGAGGGCTCGCTCGGCTCGAGGTCGAACGCGTCCGCGACCGCGTCGAGCTCGGCGCCCGACGGTGAGCTCACCGGCGCCACCGGTCTCGGCGGCGCCTGGGGAGGCGGCGCGGCGGCCACGGCCGAGCGGGTGTCCGGGACCGGCGTGGAGGCGTCGTTGAGGACGAGGTCCTCGGTGAGCGGTCGCATCGAAGACGTCACCGGCTTCGGCGCCGGCTTCGGCGGGGGCGCCTTCGGGTAGGGCGGGGCCTTCGGGGCCGGCGCCGCCTTCGGCGGCACGAGGGCGTCCGAGGTGCGGCCCATGAGGACCTTCGAGACCGCGCGGACCTCGGGCGTCAGCTCCTCGGGGATGCGCACGGGCGCCGGTGTCTTCCCGAACGACGAGTCGATCGCGCGCTGGAGCGACGCGGCCTCGCCGTCGAACATCTCGGTGTTCGAGTCGCGGCCGACCGGGACCTTCGCGCGCTGGGAGATCGTCTTCGGGATCTCGACGCGGTTCGTCTCGAGGTGATCGTCGACGGCCGGCGCGGGCGGCCGCGCGAGCTTCGGCATCTCCTCTTCGGTCGCATACGCGTCGGGGACCTCGACCTCGTCCGTGGCGGGCGGCGGCGCGACCTCCTCGATCACCTGATCGAGCAGCGCCTCGACGTCGGACTTCGTCTGCTTTCGCTCGACCGGCGGCGGAGGATCCGCGGGCGGACGCTTCGCGCGCTGCGGCGACGGCGGCGAGAACTCGAACTCGGTGTGCCCTTCGGCGCCGTCGGACTCGTCCGCCCACGGGTCGGGCGTGTCTTCACCGAGGATCGACCCCGACGGACCCGCGTTCCTGTCCCCGTTGCCGCTCACGGCCCTGCGACACTACTTGAGATCGCCCGCTACTTCGAGAGCCCGGGCCGCGGTCACTACCCTCGGCCGAGGAGGAGCGGGAGGCTGCTGCGCCGGGTCGCGGCGTTCGAGAAGCGGAAGATGTTCCGGTCCATCAGGTAGTGGACATAACCGAACGAGAAGCCCATCGCGACGAAGACCATCAGGACGGTGTGCTCGCCGAGGCCGGAGAACCAGTCCATGTACAGCTCGCCCCAGTAGACGTAGGAGCGCTGCCCCGCCGAAGGATCGAACATCCCGCGGAACGCCTTCACGGCCCACCGCCGCTCGACGTCCGAGAACTCCATGATCGGCGCGAGCACGGCGGACACGATCGACATCAACACGAGCACGCGCACCGGCGAGCGATTCACCACGCCCCAGAAGCGGTACCAAGCGTTCGGCGCCGCGCGGGCCGGGCCCTTGCCCGCCGCCATGTGCGCGCTGATCCCGACCGCGACGAGCCAGTGTTGGATCGCGAGGATGAGGAGCGCGGGGGCCATGCTGCTCATGGTCAGCGCGAGCGCGACCGGGACGCCGACGCTGATGAGGTACATGACCTTCGGCGTCGACGACTTCGTGACCGACAGCTCCTTGATCACCATGCGCGCCGTGAACGCGACGACGACGGCGAGCGCGAGGAAGCGGAACGCTTGGATCGCCCAGCCGGGCACCATGAAGTCGGCGTTGTTGGACGAGAGATACTGAAGCGAATGGAATACGACCGCGGCCGGGATGCCCGCGCCGAAGACGACGTAGCAGAAGAACTTCTCGTAGCGCTTCTCGACGACGTCGGCCGGATCCTGCTCCGCGCGGATGCGGTATACGGAGAGCACGCCGTAGTGCTGCATCGTGAAGTGGTAGAACTCCCACGCGAAGTCGAGCACGGCGAACGGCAACACGCGGTAGAGGATCGGCACCGGCAGGATCGATTGCGGGATACACAGCACGACGAACACGAGCACGGTCAGCGCGAGCGGCACGGTGATGAAGCGCGTGCGTTGTTCGACGAGCAACTCCTGGTACGCCTGCTGACAGAACGCGAGGTACGCGGTCGCGAACCGGTGGCCGATCCAGAACAACACCCCGAGGGTGAAGTGGAACGGCTTGAGAGCGTCGGTCCCCGCGAGGGGGAGGATGATCGCCATGGTCCAGAGGCCGGCATGCATGAAGAAGAGATCGTACGCGCGCGACCTCAACCAAACGTTACTCGTCACATCAGCAGCGTAATGATGGGGTGCTGACCGATCAAGGGGTATGACAGCGCCGGAAAGGTGGGGCCGAATCAGCGGCGGAAGTACAGCGGGCCGAGTGTCTTCTGATAGAACGGGTTCGAGAAGCGCCACAGCAGCGAGTCCACGTAGAAGTGGAGCGACCCGATGATCGACTGGATCACGAACACCCAATAGATCCAGCCGTGGCCGCCGAGCGGGTGCTGGTAGTCGTTGGCGATCCGCGGGCCCGCGTAGATGAAGAGGCTCAGCGCGATGAGCCCCACGTAGAACAGCCACTGGTTGCGGCTGAAGATCGACATGAGGCGGTCGCCGATCGACTCGTCCGGCCGCAGGTTCGCGAACACGCGGGGCTGCATGAGGATGTGGTACTCGATGTAGTGCATCCCGAGGGACGCCAGGTAGAACTCGGTCCGGTACACGGCGAGGGCGGCGCAGCTCCCCTGACAGACGAGGTAGGCGATCGGGATGAGCGCGTAGCTGCGGTCCTCGGGGCCGACCTCGCGGAGCTTCGTGACGTAGAAGGCGAGGAGCCCGACGAACAGGCCGGCGGCGACGATGACCAGGCCGATCGAGAGCGGCTCGGCCGTGAACTGCTTGTCATGCACGAACGTGTGCATCTGCAGCAGGAAGAAGGTCATGAAGAGGGTCTTCGCCATCAGCTTCGTGTGCGGCGGGAACTTCAGCTTGGCCTGCCCCTTCGTGAGCTCGAGGACGCCGAAGCTCTGACGGACCACGTGGTAGAAGTCGAGGCCGCGCAGCGCGAGGAAGAGCCAGAACCCGAAGATGGCCACCGCGCTCAGGCCGCGGTTCCAGGTCTGTAGGTAGTACGCGAGCGCGATGACGCCGATCATCGCGATCGGCACCACGAAGTGCAGGACGATGTAGCGCGGGCGGCTCGTGAAGTGCTCGAGGTTCGTGCGGTTCAGGTAGATCGGGAACGTGATGAGGAAGTGACTCATCCCGAAGACCGCCACGAAGAGGAAGGTCGGTGACAGGCGCCAGTCGTCGAAGGCGCCCACGCTCTCCAGCGCGATCAGCGGGAGCGTCATGAAGACGAACGACCCGAAGATCAGCGCGAGCGGGACCGGGCGGGCGAGGAAGTTACGCCCCCACGGCTGCGGGGCCATCGTGTCGACTGCCGGGTTCGGGGCCACCATCGGCACTGGGAGTCTACGGCGGAGGCCCCGCCGATCCCACCCCCGATTTCGACCGCGGCGGGATGTCCGCTAGGATGCGCCCCCGGTGAACGACTCCACGCTACCCATGACGGAGAACGAGAATCGCGCGCAGAAGCTGTACGGCGGCCTCTGGGAGCTCTTCACGGACGAGGAATACGAGCGCTTCGCCAAGTGGATGTGGTTCGACTACTACAAGCTCTCCGAGCCGGTCGGCCGCTTCATGAAGGACGCCGCCGTCCTCGACGCGGGCTGCGGCGGGGGCGCGCTGGTGTACACCTCGCTCCTGGAGGGGGCGTCGCGCGTGGTGGGGATCGACCTGTCGAAGGACGCCCTCGGGCACACCCGCCGCATCGTGGATCGCTTCGCGGCCGACCGCGCGGACCGCGCCGAATTGAAACAGGCGAGCGTCCTCGAGCTCCCCTACGACGACGCGACGTTCGACGTCGTTTACTCGGCGGGCGTCCTCCACCACACCGAAGATCCCGAGCGCGGCTTCCGCGAACTCATCCGGATCCTCAAGCCGGGGGGCATCGTGTGGATCGGGCTGTACGGCGCGGGCGGTCTCTTGAGTGGATTCTTGATCCCGGGCGCGCGCGCGTTCCGGAACATCATCCCGGAGGAGGCGACGCGAAAGGTGCTCGACCTCTTGAAGTTCCCGGCGCTCAGGCGCTACGAGGTCCTCGACGCGATGTACACCCCGTACCGCTATCAGTACCGCGAGCCCGAAGTGCATGCCTGGTTGCAGCGGGCGGGACTGATCGAGCCGCTCCGCACCGACCGTGCGCTGCACCCGCTCGTGCGGCGCACGCCGTGGATCAACGGTGAGGGGTGGATCGGGATGCGCGCCAAGAAACCCGAAGCATGAAGGTCTACACGTACAAGAACTGCAGCACCTGCAAGAAGGCCACGAAGTGGCTGGACGCGAACGGCATCGCCTACGACGAGCTGCCGATCCGCGAGACGCCGCCGACGAAGAAGGAGCTCGAGCAGATGCTCGGCCACCTCGATGGGCAGACGAAGAAGCTCTTCAACGTCTCCGGGCAGGACTATCGTCAGCTCGGGTTGAAGGATCGCGTGGCGTCGATGTCGAAAGCGGAGGCGTTCGAGCTGTTGCGCGGCAATGGCAACCTCGTGAAGCGCCCGTTCCTGATCGGCGATGGCGTCGGGCTCGTCGGCTTCAAGGAAGATGCCTGGGCCGACGCGCTCACCTGACGCGGTTCACTCGGCCTTCTTCGTCTTCGCCGAGAACGCGCGCAGCTCTGCGTCCATGCACCCGTTGACCGGGACGAACGGGAGCGGGCCCTTGCGGTTCGCTTCCTTCTCGATCGCGGTGCGGACGGCGGGCGTGTCGATCCCGAGGAGGCGGCGCACGTACCAACGACGCACCTCGCACGCGCGCGTGGGGACGGCCGCGAGATCCGCGACCAGCTTCGGTACCCGATCCGGCGCTTGCTCCGCGGCGTCGAGTCGCTCGAGTCCCGCGTAGGCGCGGCGGCGCACCGCGGCCGACGGGCTCTTCGCGAATACCTCCGCGAGGAACGGGACGGAGCCCAGCCCGCCCTCGGCGGCGATGTCCTTGACGACCTCCTCCGACGGCGGCGCCTCCTTCTCGACGAGCGCGATCATCGCGGCCGCGAAGCGAACCTCGGAGGCCATCTCCTGGTCGAGCTCGAGCGCGCGCTTGAACGCGTCGCGCGCGGCGTCGGGCGCGTCCTCCGCGAGCGCGACGTGCCCGAGCGCGAGGTACGTCGTCGGGTCGTCGGGGTGCTCGCGCGCGAGGAGGTCCGCGGCGGCGCGCGCACCGGCGATGTCGCCGCGGTCGAGCGCGGCCTCCACCGTCTCGGGGCCGCCGCCCATCATGAACATCGCGGCGACGAGCACCGCGGTGAGCGCGATGCCCACGAGCAGCAACGGGCGGCGCGGCTCGGGCTCGACCGTGACGCTCTCGCCGCGTGGCGCAGCGACGCGGGGGCGGTCGCCCGACGGTGCGTCGGTTCCGTTCGTCGCGGCCGTGGGCGGCGCGGCGCGGGCGAGGGTGGGCTCGGTGCCGTCTTCGGGCGCGCGGGCGCGGACGGTCGCGGCCGGATCGATCGAGGCGCTCGCTTCGAGGCCGCGCGCTTCGCGGAGCGCGGCGCGGAATGCGTCGGCGGATTGGAAGCGATCGCCGGGGCGCTTCTCGAGCGCGCGGCGGACGATCGCGGAGAGCGGCGCGGGGAGGCCTTCGATCGGAGGCGGGTCCTTGGTGATGTGCGCGCGGAGGACGTCGACCGCGCTCTCGCCGACGAACGGGGGGCGGCCCGCGAGGGCCTCGAAGAGGATCACGCCGATCGAGTAGAGGTCCGCGCGGTGGTCGGCGGGTTCGGCGGCGGCTTGCTCCGGCGACATGTAGCGCGGCGTCCCGAAGACGGTGCCCGCCTGCGTGAGCGTTTGGTTCGCGCCGGTCTCGGTGATCTTCGCGAGGCCGAAGTCGAGCACCTTCACACGGACCGGTCCGCCGGGCGGCACGACCATGATGTTGTCCGGCTTGAGGTCGCGGTGGATGACGTCGCTCTTGTGCGCGTGCGCGACGGCGCCAAGGAGATCGTCGATGACGTCGAGCGCGTCTTCGCTCGAGAGGCCCGCGCGCATCGCGGCGCTGAGCGGGCGGCCGTCCACCAGCTCCATCACGAAGTAGAGCGGGCCGCTCGCGTCCTTGCCGAAGTCGGTGGCGCGGACGATGCGCGGATCGTCGAGACGCGACGCGGACCGGGCTTCGCGTTCGAAGCGCTCTTGGATCTCGGGGATCGCGGAGAGCTCGGGGCGGAGGAGCTTCATCGCCATCCGCTTCCCCATGCGTTGGTGCTCCACGACGAAGACCGCGCCGACGCCGCCCTCGCCGAGGCGCTCGATGACGCGGTAGCGCCCGTCGACGATGCTGCCGGGTCCGATCCGCGGGCGGGTCTGCGTGTCCTCGACTTCGGTCATGGCGTCACCGCGCCATCGGCGGCGCCTGCAGCGGGATCGTCTTGGCGTCGTCGATGTTCATCACCGGCTTCGACTCCTGCGCGCGGAGCGACGTGAGGATCCACGCCCCGACGAGTCCCATCAAGCCCGCGTAGAGGCCTTCCGTGATGTCGAAGACCCGGCCCACGACCGGGATCTGCAGCAGCTCCAAGGCTTCCCCGAGGACGAGGCACGCGACGAAACCGATGCGCGCCGGGCGCCCGAGTGCGTACACCGCGTACCCGAGCGGCAGGTAGAAGGCCGCCGCCTCGAAGACGTTCCGGAACGTGGACACGTTGATGTTCTGGAACAGCGCCCAGAACGGCACCCACTGCCACACCGAGATCTCCTCGAGGCCGACCCCGATCGGCTGGAAGATGAACGGCGACAGCGCTCGGGTGGTCGGCGCGAGGATCGCGAACCCGAGGACGAGCCACGGCGTGCGCCGGGTGAGCTCGCCGAGGTCCGTCGCGGGGCGGATGCCGTCCGAGAGGCCCACCGCGAGGCCGGCGCCGATCGCGGCGAACACCATCCCGACCACGGCATCCTGTAGCCCCGGGCTGTGGCCGATGATGATCATCTGGGCCGCCTCGAGGGCGAGGGCGAGCGCGGACACCGCGCCGAACGCGAACACCGCCGCGCCGACCGGTGCGATCGGCTGCGCCTTGAACAGCGGCGACCACCGCTTGCTCCCGAGGTACGGCGGGAGCTCCTTCGCGGTGAGGAAAGCGAGCGCGCCGAAGAGGAGGCCGTCGGTGACGAGGGCGCCGATCGGTTTGGCGCCCCACGGGTCGGCGCGGAACGCCTTCACGTTCTCCCATACAGTAGACAGGTCGAGGGTCGGGATGAACGGCGCGAGGGCGCCGAGAGTGATCGCGGTGAAGTACGCGAGGAGGATCAGCAGCCCGGGGCGTTCGCGCGCGGTCTCGCGCAGGGCGCGCACCACGCGCGCTTCGAAGAATACGATGTAGATCGCGGCGGTGATCCCGCCGCCGAGCGCGCCGAGGAAGTTGGTGAGCAGATCCGTGGTCGAGGGGGAGCGCGTCGCGCTCATGGTCTGGAGCGCTTCGACGAGCATCGACAGCGCGAGCCCGAGCAAGCCCATCGCGAGGGCCCCGACGATCGGACCGCGGCGCCGCACCGCGCCCAGGCCGACGAAGCCGAAGAACCCGTACGGCACGAACAGCACGACGTTCTGCACCATGTCGGGGATCGACCAGATGCGATCACGCTTCGCGTCCCAGCCGGGAATCCACGAGATGCCTTCGAGCGTGGGGGCGTGGGCGATGTCCCACGGGATCGTGGTCGCGTAGAAGATGAACAGCGCACAGAGGAAGAACCAGGTCTTCGCGTTGAACAGGATCTTCACGGATCGTTTGGGGACGGTATCACCGGCGAGGGCTGGCGCCGAGACGCGAACCGACCTACACCCAGGGCGCCTTGCTCGCGAAGGTGCTCCAACGACTCCGCTCGCCCCGGTTGTGGCGGTTCGCGGCCGTCGGCTTCTCCGGGGTGTTCATCAACCTCGGGATGTTGTTCCTGTTCGCGGACGTCCTGCACCTCGACCAGCGCGTGGCGGAGGCGATGCAGCGACCGCTCGCGTTGTTCGGCGTGAAGAGCACGCTGAGCTCGGCGCTCGCGATCGAGGTGAGCATCCTCTGGAACTTCCTGCTCAACAACGCGTGGACGTTCTCGGACCGCAACGAGCAGGCGAGCGCCGGCTTCCTCGCGCGGATGGTTCGCTACAACGTGGTGAGCCTCGTCGGCCTGGTGATCCAGCTCGTCGCGTTCGTCGCCCTGTCGGCGATGTTCGTGCGCCTCTTCGATCTCGACGACATAGGGATCTGGAAGTACCCCGCGCAGCTGGTGGGCATCGCGGTCGCGATGGCCTGGAACCTGGTGTCGAACTTCTACTTCACCTGGGCCCAGCGCTCCGACCCCGAGGACTGATGCCGGATGGGAATCGGCGCCGCCGTCCCTCACGTTGAAAAATCGTGAAAGGTTCGGGCGGGGTCGGCGCACGAGTCCTCGTGGACGCTGCCGTCCCTCGCGTCGCGCCCGAAGCCGAGACCTGGGATCTCGACGCGCTCTACCGCCTCCACGCGTCCGACGTCGCGCGGTGGGCCGGGCGCCTCGCGGGCCCGGAGCTCGACGTCGAGGACCTCGTGCAGGAGGTCTTCGTGATCGTGCGGTGGCGCCTCGCGGAGTTCCGCGGGGACGCCGCGATCACGACCTGGCTCTTCCGCATCACGCAGAACGTCGTGCGCCGCGAGCGCCGCCGCGCGCGGTGGGGGCGGTGGTGGACCTCGGACGAAGGGATCGAGGTCGCGTGTGATCGCGACGATCCGGAACGCGTCGCGTCGCGCCGCGAGGACGTGGTGCAGCTCTACCGCGCACTGGATCGGCTGAGCGAGAAGCTCCGCACGGTCGTGATCCTCCACGAGATCGAGGGCCTCTCCGGCGAGGCGATCGCCGCGCTGCTCGACATCGAAGCGAACACCGTCTGGGTGCGCCTGCACCGCGCGCGCAAGCGCCTCGCGCAGGTGCTGGAGGCGAAGACACGATGAGCGAGCGCCTCGAACGGCTCCTCGAAGCCGCGCGCCACACCGAGCCGGTGTCGGCGGAGGCGCTCCCACCGCGCCCGAACGTCGCCTGGGGTGGGTGTTGGCCCCGGCGGTTGCGGCGCTGGCGATCGTGGTGGTGACGGGGTCGTCGAGCGAGGAGTGGGCGCGGCGCGCCGCGCTCGCACGCGCGGAGGCGCCGGGGTCGGGCGGGGCGTGGCGGTCGGATTCCGAGCTGGCGTCCGATGTCGCCTCGTCGGGCCCGAGCATCGCCGCGGGTCATCGCGTCGGACCGGAGGCCGGCGCCGCCGCGGATTCCGAGCGGGCGGCGGGGGTACGCGGGGCGCCCGCGGGTGCGTCGTGGATGGAGGCTCGCGCGCCTTCGTCGGGCGAGGCGGTCTCCGCGCGCGGGCTCGCGCCGGAGGACGCGGCGGGCCGTCGTGATGCGTCGTCGTCGTCGTCGGATCGGATCGTCGAACGGGAGCTCGGCGTTGAAGCGGACGCGGAGGCGGCCGGGGATGATCGCGCCGCGCCGCCCGCGGTGGCTCGCGTCGTACCGACGGGTGACGACTCGCCGCCTGGCCTCACCACGAGGGACCGCGTCGCCTCGTCGGACGGGAAGATCGTCGCGGGGTCCGGGGTCGGGCCGGAGGATCGCTCCGCCTCGTGGGGCTCGAGGGTCGCCGCCGGTCATCGCGTCGGAGCGGAGGCCGGCGTCGCCTCGCCGGACGCGAAGATCGTCGCGGGGTCTGGGGTCGGGCCGGAGGATCGCTCCGCCTCGTGGGGCTCTAGGGTTGCGGCGGGGTCCGGGGTCGGGTCGGAGGACCGCGTCGCCTCGTCGGACTTGGTCGCCGCGGATCCCGAGCGGGCGGCCGTCGCCGCAGCGTCGGGCGAGGTGGTCGCTGCGGGTCACGGCTTTGCGGCGGATGCTTCCGTCACCGCCGACGCTCGTGCCGCGGCGGATCCGATCGTCACGGTCGAGCCGTCGGCGCGCGCGGTCGCGCGGAGTCGGCCTCGGTCTTCGCGGCGGACGCTCCCGCCGTATCAGCCGCGCGCGATTCGGGAGCTGCTCGCGCTCGGATCGCAGCGGTTGGCGGAGCGTCAGGTGGACGAAGAGGTGCGGCGGATCCTCGCGATGTCGGATCGTCGCGTGATGCTCGCGCGGCTCGACCGCCTCGAGATCGCGGACGCGGATCTGTTGGCGTTCCGCGGAGCCCTCCGCGCGGCCGATGCGCGGTGTGCGGAGGCGCTCGCGGACTTCTCGCACGTCGAGCGGCTCGCGCCGCGCTCGGACGCGTCGTCGTATGCTGCACGCGCGCGCCGGTGGTGTGTCGCGTCCGAGTGAGCGCGTGCGTCGCCCGATGACCGCCCGGTCGACTGGCTCGAAGCCAAGCGCCCCATCGGGTCGGGATGGTCCTGCGGTCGGCTCGCGTGTTCTCATGCAGTGACCGTTGAGCGACAGCACGCATCATCTCGACATCGGGCGAGGGAGCTTCGACTGGAACCTCGACGAGGGTCGGCTCAGCTTCTTCGGGATCGACGGCGCCTATCTGTGGCTCGACCCGTCGATGCGCACGATGCTCCAGCCCTTCGTCGAGGAGGTCGGGCGCGAGCTGTTCGTCCTGCTCGTCGCGCAGTCCGCGGCGCACGGGACCGAGGAGGACTACCACGCGATGGTCACGGTCCTCGCCGACAACTTCGCCGACGGCTTCCTCGCTTGGGGCGACGCGGTGTCGACGGCCGGTTGGGGGCGCTTCGAGATCCTCGAGATGAACGCGGAGGCGTCCTCCGCGGTCGTGCGCGTGCGGAACTCGTGGGAGCGCCGAATGCAGCGCGAGATCGAGGAGGCGAAGCGGTGGGGCTGCCCGTTCATCATGGGCAAGATCATCGGCATCTTCAGCCAGGCGTTCGGCACCACGTGCTGGGCCGACGAGATCGCGAGCGACGAGGACACCACGGTGACCTTCCGGGTCTATCGCTCGGACAAGACGATCGAGCACGAGCTCGAGGTGCTCCGCGCGCGGCGCCTGCGCGATCGTGAGCGTGTCCTCGCCGAGGAGGTCCGCAAGAAGACGGTCGAGCTCGAGGAGGCGCACCGCAGGCTGCGCGAGTACTCGGCGGGCCTCGAGGACAACGTGCAGGCGCGGACGCTCGAGCTCCAGGAGAGCAACCGCGAGCTCCGAATCGCGAAGGCGCGCGCGGAGGAGGTCAACGAGCTCAAGTCCATGTTCCTCGCGAACATGAGTCACGAGATCCGCACGCCGATGAACGGCGTGATCGCGATGGCGAGCCTCCTCATGGAGACGGAGCTCGACGACGAGCAGTCGGAGTTCGTCGAGATCATCAAGAAGAGCGGCGACGCCCTCCTCGTCATCATCAACGACATCCTCGACCTCTCGAAGATCGAGGCCGGTCGCCTGGATCTCGAGAGCCACCCGTTCTCGATCGAGGAGGTCGCCGCGGACGCGCTCGATCTCGTCGCGACGCGCGCGACGGAACAGGGCCTCGCGATCGCGAGCTTCGTCGAAGACTCCGTCCCGGCCACGCTCGAAGGCGATCCCACGCGGGTGCGGCAGGTGCTCGTCAACCTGCTCGGCAACGCGGTGAAGTTCACGGAGGCGGGCGAGGTGGTCGTGCGGATCGAGGCGGCGCCGATCGACGACGAGCGCGTCGAGATCCGGGCGCACGTCCGCGACACCGGAGTCGGGATCTCCGAGGCGAACCAGGCGCGGCTGTTCGCGCCGTTCGCGCAACTGGGGACGCCCGACGTGCGGCGCGTGGGAGGGACCGGGCTCGGCCTCGCGATCAGTCGTCGCCTCAGCGAGTTGATGGGCGGCGGACTCGACCTCGTGAGCGAGGTCGGCGAGGGCTCGACGTTCACGTTCCGCTTCGTCTCGCGGCGGCTCGAACCCACGACGCCGCGCGCGTCCGCGCCGGTGCGACTCGGGGGACGCGCCGTCCTCGTCGTCGAGTCGCACGCCACGACGCGCGAAGCGCTCGTGCAGCAGGTCGAGCGCCTCGGCGGCCGCGCCGTCGTCGCGGCCGATGCCGCCGCCGCGTCCGAGGCCGCGCGCGACGGTGAGTTCTTGGTCGCCCTCGTGGAGCCGGAGTTCGAGGGCGGCGCCGGGCTCCGGGTCGCCCACGCGCTCGTCACCGAACACGACGTGAGCGTCGTCCTGCTCGCCGCGCCGGGCGCGCACCTCACGGCGCCGTTCGCGCACGCGCAGCTCACGCGCCCGGTGCGCGCGCGTTCGCTCACGACCACGCTCGAGCAGATCGCGGGGGCGCGGTTGGTCGCGAAGCGATCGTCGTCGCGGTCCGGCGGGTCGGATGCGTTGCACGGTCGACGTGTGTTGGTGGTCGAGGACAACCCGGTGAACCAGCGCGTCGCGCAACACATCTTGCAGCGGCTCGGTGT
>JAUHYN010000037.1 GCA_030426505.1 bacterium
GAACTCGCTGTTGTTGCGCGTGGCGAAGCCGGCGTCCGCTTCGACGAACACGTCGCAGGGCGGGGGCTACGGGATCGGCGTGGTGTTGGCGAAGGACGGCGAGGGCGCGCCGCGGGAGGCGTCGGAGTCGCTGCTCCCCGTGCCGCCGAAGCACGCGCACCTGACGGCGTCGAAGATCGAAGCGCTCGAGGCTTGGCTCGAGCTGTTCTCGCTGGTGCTCGCCTGGTCCGACCCGGAGGCCGGCAACGCGTTGGCGCCGATCGGGAACGCGACGTTCCTCGCGGATCGTCAGCGCGGCGTGATGGAGCTGCTCGGCCGCGAGTTCGCGGACGTGATGCCGCTCCTGCGTCGCTACGACAAGGGCGAAGAGACGCAGGAGACGATCCACCTCGCGCTCCTCGAGCTCCGCGACCGGCTGCTCGCGCACGACGACTTCCCCGTGAAGGGCGTGGACACGATCATCAAGGCCGGGCTCGAGCGCTACCTCCCGCCGCAGACCGCGAAGGCGACCGGACCGGCGCCCTCGCCGCGCGACGCGTTGCTCGCGTCGTTGGAGCTCGCGCCGCTCGACGCGCCGCGCGAGGTGATGCGTTCGAAGGTCGGCGAGGAGGAGACGGTCGTCTTCGACGTCGCGACCTACGCGAACCCGCCCCCGGCGGTCGCCGACGCGAACGCGCGCCTCGCGAAGTTCGGCGGCGAGGTGCGCTTCGTGCGCGAGCAGGCGAAGGACGGGTGGAGCGCGTTCGCGGCGCCGCCGTACTTCCGCGTGGACGACGGCGTCCCGCGCATCGGGATCGATCTCTCGCAGCCCTACGCGATGTCCGCGCTCGCGCACCAGGTCGCTTACCTCGAGGTCTTCGAAGAGACCGTCGCGACGCTCGTGCGTGACGGTGTGGACGCCGCGGATGCGCCGAAGCTCGCGGGCGCCGTGATGCAGGACGTGAAGGTCTGGGCGCGCGCCGAGCGGCGCGGTATCAAGGCCGAGATCGCGACGGACCGCGCCGACACCTCGGAGCTCAACCGCGGCGACTACTTCCGGCCGACGAACGCGAAGGACCCGGGCTACGCGTCGCGCGTCGGACACGTCGAAGTGGAGGCGGTGCGGTCCGTGCTGTTCGCGGCGAAGGTGTCCGGCGTCGAGGACGTGCGCCTCGCGAAGGAACACCTCCACCGCCTCGTCCACACCACGCAGCGCGCGAACGACTCGCACCTGAAGGTGCTCGAGGCGCGCGTGGGCACGAGCCGTCGCACGACGACGCCCGCGGCGCGGCTGTCGCGGCTCCGTGACCAGGCGACGATCCGCGCCCTGCGCGACGGTCCGCTGTTCGACCTCTGCTTCGACGCGTCGGCGCGCGCGCGGTTCGAGGAGAATGGGACGCTCGAGACGTTGCGCGCGCTGTTCGACGAGGTGGTGGCGGAGCGTTCGGGCGACGCGCCCGAGGAGGGCAAGCTCTTCGAGTCGCCGGCGACGGTTCGCTTCGGGCGCGACTCGATCGACGACGCGATCGACAACGATCCGATGACGATGGGCGGGCGCATCTTGCTCGCCGGGATGTGCATGGCGACGACGGTGCAGGGCTACTCGTTCGTGGCCGGGCCGCTGATCGAACAGCACCAGATCCAGACGCAGGAGAGGGGGCGACAGCGTGGGCCATGACGTGAGCCGCCTCGGCGGACGACAACCGGTCGGCCGTTGTGTCGACGCGAACCCGATCGCGCGCCCCAAACAGTCGCGCGTGTTGCAGATGCCGGAGGCGCCGACGCCGAAGGCGCATTCGACGCCGTCCTCGACGCGCGCGAGCTCTTCGAACGGCGTCGTCGGGATCCGCGGCGCGACGCGCGGCGCGCTCGGGGGCATCCGCGCGTTGAAGGCCGCGACCGGCCTCGAGGGCTTCGTGTCCCCGAAGGACCTGCGCCGGTTGCGCGAGGTGCGCGCCAAGCAAGCGTCGCTCGCGGGCGAGTCGTTGCCGGCGCTCGCGGCGCGGTTCGGACGCCTCCGCGGGATCGTCGACGGCGACCACGACAAGATCGATCGCGTCACGGTGGAGGCGCTCGCGATCGCGAACGTCGTCGCGGAGCGGACGCTCGGACAGCCGCCGCGCGACGAGCAGGTCATCGCGGCGATCGCGATGGCGCGCGGTTCGGCGGTGGAGCTCGCGACCGGCGAGGGCAAGACGCTCGCGGTCGGGTTGGCGGCGTCGGCGCTCGCGCTCACGGGCGAGGGCGTCCACGTGATGACTGCGAATCACTACCTCGCGGATCGCGACAGCAAGAACCTCGCGCCGATGTTCGACGCACTCGAACTCTCGGTGGGGCTGGTCGCGGACGACTTCTCGTCGTCGCGCTACGACGACAAGCGCGACGCGTACCGCGCGGACATCACGTACGGGAACGTCGCGACGATGGCGTTCGACTGGCTCGAGGACCAGACGTGGTGGCGCAAGGAGGCGCGCGTGATGCGCGGGCTCCCGACGGCGCTCGTCGACGAGCTCGACCACATCCTGCTCGACACGGCGCTCGAGCCGTTGGTGTTGAGCCGCTTCCCGTCGCCCGGCGAAGAGACCGAGATCGACGCTCACGTGCTCGAGCAGGCGAAGCTCGTGGTCGACCGGCTCGAGGAGCGCGACGTCGTCGTGTACCTCGAGGGCGACAGCCCCAAGCCAATCCTCACCGACTCCGGTCTCGCGAAGATGGAGGCCGCCGTGCGCGACGTCCTCGGTCTGCCGGACGGCGCTTCCGTCTGGGAGGAGGCCCACCTCGCGATCCTCGCGGAGCTCCGCGTGGCGATGGAGGCGCGCTTCGCGGTGCGCCCCGGTCGCGACTACATCCGCACGAAGGACGACATCGTCTTGGTCAGTCAGGCGACGGGCCGCCCGAACCCGGCGGCGCGTCTGCGCCACGGGCTGCACAACGCGGTGCGCGTGCGCGAGGGCCTGCCGCCGGAGCCGAACGCGATCCCGATCGCGATGGGCTCGTACCACCACTTCCTGAGCGCGTACGGCCACCTCGCGGGGACGACCGCCACGGCGAACGGCGCCGCGGAAGAGCTGCGCGATCTCCACCAGCTGTCGATCACGCGCATCCCCACGCACCGCGAGAGCAAGCGTACGGACCTGCCGGACCGGATCTTCGCGCACCCCACGCTGCGCGACGCGGCGGCGATCGCGGATCTGATCCGGCGCAACGAGCGCGGTCAGCCGGTGTTGATCTCGACGGTGTCGGTCGAAGCGTCGAAGCGCATGGCGAACCTCGTTCGGGATCCGATCCTCGCGATCGCCCACGCGGCGTGTTCGTCGTCCGCACTCCTCGCCGTCGCGGCCGAGCGCGTCGAGGACGCGGACGAGCTGCTCGGCCGCCCCGAGGCGCGCGGCGACGATCGCCGGCGCGCTTCACTCGCCGACTCGCTCGCCGAGCGGATGCGCGAGGATCCCGAGGGCGCGCGCGCGTTCGTCGCGTTCCTCGCCGACCAGGGCCTCGACCTGTCGCCGCTCCTCGCGCGCCCCGAGGGGCTCGCGCCGCGCGTCCTCAACGCGGAGAACCACGCGGAAGAAGCCGGCATCATCGAGTCGGCGGGCCAGGGCGGCGCGGTGATCATCGCGACGCAGATGGCCGGGCGCGGCGTCCACATCGACGTGCCGGACGCCGTGCTCGAGCTCGGCGGACTTCACGTCATCGGGATCGAGCGCAAGGACAGCGAGCGCCTCGACCTGCAGCTCGTCGGGCGCTCCGGCCGCTGCGGCGAGATCGGCTCGAGCCAGTTCTACCTCTCGCCGGCCGACGCGTTCCTCACGCACTTGTCGGCCGCGGATCGACGCGCGCTGGGCGAGCGCCTCAGCGGCGATCGGCCCGAGCTCACGAGTACGCTCCGCCGCTTCCTGTTCTCACGCGCGGTGAAGAGCGCGCAGCAGCACGCGCAGATGCGCGCCGCATCGCAGCGGTACACGACGGTGCCACTCGACGAGTCGCTGGAGTTCCAGCGCAAGGCGGTCCAGAAGTTCCGCGACGAGACGATCGAACACGCCGATCCGCTCGAGCTGATCCTGGGATGGATCGGCGAGTGGGCCGCGGTCGAACCGGACGAGGTGCGCGAGCTGTTCGGGCTCGACGCCTCCGACCGCGACGTCGTCGCCGCGATCCGCGCGCGCGTCGCCGCGCACGACGCGAAGGCCGGCGTGGGCGCCGAGGACTCGGCGGACTTCCTCCGCGACATGATCCTCTACCACGTCGACGACGCGTGGCTCGGTCAGCTCCACGAGCACGAGCTCTTGCGCAACACGGCCTTCATGCGCACGCGCCTCAACACCTGGGCGGACCACACGTTCGATACGTCGGTCGAGTTCCTGAAGATGTGTCAGGCGATGCAAGAGACGATCGTGGATCGCCTCGCGTTCCACCTCGCGAACTGAGCGACCGCCGTCCGCGGCGTTCGCCGCGACCTCGAGTATCCGTTCGGGATCGATGGATGCGCGCGGCGCGCGGACGCCCGCGAACCGGCGCGAACGCCGGCCGCGGTGCGTTGGAGTCCGAAGGGGGAGGCTACTGCGGGCCGTCGGCTTCCGCGCGGGCCGCGGCTTCGCGGGCTTCCTGCGCGGCGCGCTCGGCGTCGAGGTGGGCTCGAACTTCGGCGTCGCTCACGATGTACGACGCCCAGTTCGACGGGAGGTTGAGGCGCTCCGCGATCGCGAGGCCCTCTTCCGTCTGGTTCCGCAGGTCTGGGACGCCGTTCACGAACAGCGCGATGCGGTACTGCGGATCCATCGCGCTGCCGATGTACGTCGAGCGCGCGTTCCAATCGAGCTTCACGTCGTGGATGCCCCAGACGAAGTCGGGCTCGCCGTACGTGAAGCCTTCGTTCAGCACGCGGCCGCTCGCTTCGTCGACCTGCATCCAGCCCGAGAAGACCCGGTTCGTCCCGGCCATGCCGGCCTGGAAGACGAGCTTGTCGCCGTCCTGACGGACGAGCGGGCCACCGATGCCGACGAGCGGCGCGTCGCCGCTCCACTGCGGGCGCTCCTCGCCGTGCGTCACGTACGACTCGATCGAGTCGATCCACTTGCGCGAGTTCGCGATGCCGCGGCCCAACGACCCCTCGTTCACGTAGACGCCTTCGGCGCGCTGCACGAACGAGACGTAGTGCGAGAACCGCACGTCGTGCGGCGTCTCGCCTTGGATGTACTCGACCTCGTCCGCGCGCACCGTGATGTCCACGCCGTCCGTGCGGTGCATGAAGAAGTCGCCGACGAACGGCTGCTCGGCCGTGAAGCTGAGGAACCGCTCCGGCACGATCAGGTTCTCGCCGGACTTCACCCACGCCGCGGGGCGCGCCGTGATGTTCTCGTTCGCGGCGGCCACGGCCTCCGCCGTGTACGCGAAGACCGCGAGCTCCGGCTTGGCCATGACCTGCGCGATCGTCTGCGGACCCTCGCCGCCGGCCCGGACGCTGTGCGCCGGGATCTTCAGTTCGAGCGCGGCCCCTTCCGGGATCGTCACGTCGTTGAGGCGCGTGAAGAACGCGGGCCTCGCTTCGCGCGTCGCGGCGTCGATCGCCGCAGCGTCGATCGTGTCCGTCGCGTGTGACGCGAGGATCGAAGCCCACGTCTCGCCGTCCGCGACCTCGTGCGTGACGTCCGCGTCGCCGACCTTCAGCGTGATCGTCTGGCCGGCCGACACGACCGGGACCGCGACCGAGGCCAACAGATCGTCGTTCGCGCGGACGATGTCGCGCGGGGGGAGCGCCTCGAACGCCGCGAAGAGTTCGGACAGCGTGCCGCCCGTCCCGGTCACCGCGACAGTCACCTCCGGGAACCGGAGGCTCTCCTCCGGGAGGAGCGTCTGCGCGGGCCGTTCGAGCACGCTCGGGTTGGCGCGGAGGAACTGCGAGATCGTCACGCCCTGCTCGCTCAGCCCGAGCTTCGCGAACTGCGTCTGCAGCGTGTCGCCGGACTCGTAGGACTCGACGGCTTGCTTGCGGCCCGGCGTCTTGGTGTCGGGGTCCATGCCGATCGAAGCGGTCGACCAATCGAGGCCCGTGAGCGCAGTGAGGGGCGCGCCCTCTTGGCTGACGAGGTTTGCGCCGTTCTGAGAGATCACGCGCACCTTGTCGCCGAGATCGATCACATGGCGCACGGCGCCGGCGTCGATCGAGATCGGACCGTGGGAGCCTTCGAGGCGGAGCTGTCCGAGGATCGGTTCGCTGCGCGAGTTCGGGATCCGAATCGTGTCGCCCGTGACGAACTCGTGCGTGGACTGCGTGAACGGCGACGGCGTGAACCCGATGAGCTCACCGAAGTTCGTGTAGGTCGTCGTCCCGCGGTTCCAGCGGATCTCGCTCGGGTCGTAGCCGAAGCGGTAGCCGCCATCGACCGGCGTCTGCGTGCCGCCGATGCCCGGGAGGTCCATGTACACGAGGCCGAGCGCGTCGCCTTCGCTGACGGGGTGCAAGGCACCTTGCAAACGAATGAAGACCTTGTTGTCGGCCTGGCCATCGAAGGTGCGCGGGAGATCGCGGAAGCGACCGAACAGTTGATCGGAGCCGCCGTTGTCGTCGCAGAGGCCCCAGTACCCGGTCTCGAGCTTCTTGTTCGCGAGGCCGTCCCCGAGGACGCGGCTCCCGTTCTTGAGGAGGCCGATGACCTCGCTCGCGGGGACGCTCTGCCCGGCGGCCGGGTCCTCGAATCGGAGCGCCCACGCGACGGGCTCGCCGGCGTCGTTGGTGTCGATCTCGACGATCACGTCGAGGCGCTGCTTGTTGTCGGCGCGGTACACCTCGAGGCGCGTCGACGCGTTCGCTTCGACGGCCTGACCGGTGCCGGTGATGGCGTCGATCGGGAACGTGAAGCCGCTGCGGACGGGGAGCTCCGAGAGGCGCACGTCGTTCGCGAAGCCGGTCGCGACGGTGCCGACCTGGATCATCTTCCCGTAGTTCAGGCGATCGAGCGGCGGGCTCGACTCGTCGAACGTGATCTTGTCGTGACCCGACGGCTCTCCGACCATGTAGCCGAGCGACGGGAGTGACTTGATCTCGACCGCTTCAGGATCGCGGCCGTCGGCGACGCGGATCCCGTCGAGCGCGCGCATCTCCGACGAGAGGTTGCCGGTGCTCATCGACAGGCGCACCGGGCTCGCGCGGTTGTCCGCGGCCTCGAACGACGTCGGGAAATCGTTCGGCTCGAAGCCCTTCGCGATCGTCTGCGCGAGGCCCATGCCGGAGCCGTTGAAGTCGGTCGCGAAGAAGCGGCGGAGCTCCTGCGCGTCGTTGCCGAAGCGGCGCTCGTCGAAGACCGGGAGCGCGAAGAACGCGTCGAGGATCTCTTCCTGGATGCGGTGTTTGACCTGATCGTTGGGGACGAGCGAGAAGTCGTCGTGGGCGTTGAGCGCGCGCCCGAACTGGTAGAGCAGGCACGTCATCTCGTACTGGCGCTCTTCGAGCGGCTTCGCTTCGTAGCGGCCGACCTGCGTGCCGAGTCGGTACTCCTTCGTGAGCATCGACGGGAACTGGCGGATCGGCCAGTTGGTGGACATGTCGGTGCCCCACCACTCGGCGTCGCTGCACACGCGGACCTCGCCGGCGTCGACGGGGACGTGCCGATCGCTCGTCGCGACTTCGACCTCGGGGAGGTGGAACGCCGCGCGGAGGAACGGGATCGCCTCTTGGGTGATCAGGCCCGCGTACTGCGGATCCTCGATCAGGTGACGGATCAACGCCTGGTGTCCGGCGGTGACGGAGATGGGGCCGTTGCGCGACGGGGGCGTCGCGCGGGGTGAGCCATCGAGGTCGTGCGTGCGCGCGTACTCGAGGAGGTGGCCCACGCCTTCGGGCGTCAACGCGTCCACGGCGCGGTGCGCGGTGCCGGGGAGGTCGGAGTCGTAGAAGAGCTGGAAGAGCTTGTAGTCCTGCAGGCGCCCGGCTTCGAACGCCACGCTCGTTTCGACGATCGACGGGTTCGTGACCGTCTCGACGATCTGGGGCGTGGAGTGCGCGTCGAGTCGGACGTAGTCCGCCATCGCGACGCCGGGGACGACGGCCGCGCCGACCAGGAACGTGGCCCCGGCGCCGAGCTGCTTGAGCCGGCGGCCGCCGAGCGCGCCCATGATCATCCCGAACGCCGACTTCGAGGGCCCCGTTTGACGCTGCGCGTTACGGACGAAGTTCTCGCCGCGCTTGGTCTGGGGCGCTCCGAGCCGCGATTGGGGCTCCGGTCGCTCGATCTTCTCGGCCCGGGAGGGTTTCGGAGCGTCCGCTCGGAAGGTGAGGTTGGCTGGTCCCCCGCGGGGGGAGTCGTAATTGCGCGCTCGCATGGGTGTGCCGCCCAAATCCCTTATCGGGCAGGTTCAGTCAGGGTTGCGGGCGAGGTAGTCAAATGTACCGAAGCTACGCCTCTTACGTGGCCGTGAAACCTTTGGTGTGGAGGCCACCGAACGTGATTGAATTCCGTCCGTGGTGCGGCGCGTCTCTTCGGGCGACCAGCGCCCGCTCCCGCCGCCGTCCGCGGATTCGAAGGAAATTCAAACGCCTGAGGCACCTGCGCGTGAGGCCACGGCTTCGGCGGCGGCGCTCGCCGCGGTCCTTGGCCCCTCGACGCGCGGCGATCGCGTACGCGGCCCGTCGTACCGGGGGATTGTGGGGCTGCTGTCGGGGCGCCGCGAAGATCCCGCCCGCGGGTACACGACGGCGATGCGCGCCGTGAGGCAGGCCCTCTCGGCGAACGCCGACGCGAAGGAAATCCAACCGCTCCTCCAGGCCGCGTGCGACCACGCCGACTGGTCGCAGCCGGTCCACACGAAGGAAATCCTCTCGGCGTTTCAGCGCGTCGCGTGGCCCGAGGGGGCCCCGCTGGCCGCGCGCTACCCGCTCCCGTACTTGGACCACCTGCTCGAGGTCGACCCGGAGACGTTCGCAGCCGTCACCCGCGGCACCGAAGATCCCGAGCTCCTCGATCACCTCGTCGCGCGCCTCGCCGACGCGCCGCCGCCAGTCGCGCTCGCGCGCGGTCAGCAGGTGGCGAGCGTCGGGCGCCCGTCCTACGGCCGGTCGAACATGGACGGCCCGCCGACCGTCGACGGCCTGTACGCGCCGCTGTTCGCGCGCGCGCTCGACGCGCTCGACTTGTCCACGCGCGTCGGGGCGATGGAGGCCGTCGGGCTCGCGAAGGCGCTCGGGATCGCGTTCCGCGCCGAACACCTCCCCGCGATCGGTGAAGTCGATCCCGCCTACTTCGCCGCGTGTGTCCGCGCGACCGCCGACGCCCCCGAACTCGACGCGCTCGTGCGCGACTTCCTCGCGGCGGATCCGTCGCGGCTCGGTCACTTCGTCGCCCGCGGCGCCCCCGCCGCCGTGCGTCGCGCGCTCGTCGCGCGGGTCGACGACCTCGACTTCACCGACGTCGACGCCCTGTCCGCGTTCGTCACGAGCCTCGCGTCCCTCCAACCGTACGACGCACTCGCCGCGCCTCTCCGCGCGGGCTTCGCGCAGACGATCGTGGCGACCCCGCCCGAAGCGCCCGGCTTCGTCGCGCTGTGCGCGGTCGCCGAGCGGCACGCCGAGGCCTGGGGCCTCCCGAGACCGACCACGCCCGATGCGATGTCGATGTCGTTGGCGAAGGCGCTGATCGACGACTACACGACGCGCCCCACCGCCGAGGCCGCGATGATGCGGCGCCTCGAAGCGGCGCCGACCAACGAGGCGCTCGGCGCGCTCCTCCTGGACGTCGCGAAGCACCTGAAGGGGAGCTTCAAGCTGCGCTCGGAGGGGATCGATCTGCTCGCGTCGCGCACCGATTGGAGCGACCCCGCCGCGGTCGCCTTCCTCCTCGACACGCGCGCGAAGGTCGACGCCGGCCTCGTCCACGAGTGGTTCGAGGCGGCCGCGCCGACCGTCGCGCAGGCGGCGGATCTCTTCGTCGCGATCGACGCGTACCCCGTGCTCCGTCAACTCGAGTACAAGCTGCAGAAGGTCTTCCAAGACGCGCGGCCCGAAGACGCCGAAGCGCTCCGCGCCGCGGTGGAGCGCGCGCCCGCGGCGAAGAAGCCGCCGATCTTCGAAGCGCTCTGCGTCGCCTCCCGCGGCGCCGACCTCGACCGTGTCATCGCGATCGCACAGCGGCACGGCCTCGAAGTCCCCGCGCGCGCCGCGCCCGCGCTCCTCGCCGGAGCGTGGGACGATCCCAAGGCCCTCCGCGCGCGACTCGACGCGATCCTCCTCCGCGACGATGTCCTCGCCCCGGTCCTCGACGCCGCGCTCGAGCGCCTCGGCGCCCTCGTCGAACCCCACGACGACGACACCGTCCGCTTCCTCTGGGCCGAGCGCCGCGACAGCCCCGACGGGCGCTCGTCCACGTTCCCCCCGAAGCTGATCGGGCGCGCCTTCGATCTCGAACACGACCTCGCCCACTGGGACGAAGCGATCGACCTGCTCGGCTACACCCCCTTCAACGCGGCCACCGCCACGGCGATGCAAGACGCCTTGCGCGCGACCGACGACGTCGCGCACGTCGAGGCGATCGCCGACAAGGTCGCCGACTCGCGAGCCGCCGCGATCCGCGGCCCCGTGTTCGAGCGCTTCGCGGCGCTCGTGGAACCGAGCGCTCCGGGCGCGCTCGGTCGCGTGAAGGCGATGGCCCAGCAACTCCACACGCGAATGTCGGAAGCCGTCGTGGATCGCTTCCTCGCCGGCCCACCCGGCGCCGTGATCGAAGCGGCGGTCCAGCTGTTCGACGACTTCACGGTCCGACCAAAGGCCGAGCTGGCGCTCGTGGAGGCCCTCCGGACCGGAACGCTGTCGGAGCGCATCGCGCGCCTCGACCGAGCCCGATCGTCGATCTCCGGCTCGCTGAAGTTCCTGCGCCCGATCTTCGACGCGCTGAGGGCCGAGATCCACGACCCGTCCGCGCACCCGTCGTTCCAGGGCTTCGCGTGGGACCTCGCGCAGTGGGATCCCAGCGTCGATCTCGGCTTCGACGCCATCGTCCCGCTGTTCGGCGAGACACGCGTCCTCGACGGCCTCACCGGCGATCACGACGCCGATCTGAAGCGCGCGATCACCGAGGTGCCGAGTGGCCTGAAGCGCACGTCACTCGTCGCGCAACACAGGTTGCGCCACCTGTTGATGGATCCGAACGTGGACGAGTACCGCCTCGAGCGCGACCTCCAAACCGTCGCCCGCGCGATGGTCACGAGCTGGCGTTCGAGCGGTCGCCGCGGTTCGAGCCAAAAGCGCCTGTCCCCCGCCGACGAAGCGGCCTTCGTCGCGAACGTGTACCAACCCGCGTACGACCGCCTGTGCGGCCAGATCGACTGGGCCGACGACGGCCGCGTGAAGGCCGTCCTCGGCGGTATCGACAAGCTCGCCCAACAGAAGATCCAGATCGAGCTCGCGCCGGAACACCTCGAAGACCTCTTCGGCCACGGACGCGACACGGACCTCGCGCGCGCGGCCCTCCTGAAGAGCCACAAGAACGACGCGATCCGCGCGCGCGCCGAACAGGCCTGGAGCGAGCTCGAACGCGACACCTCGCTCTCGGACGCGCTCCTCCTGGTCAACGCGCCGAACAACGAGGTCCGCCGCCTCGCCGAGGACGTCCTCGCGCGCGGCTTCACCGCCGACGAGCTGCGCGCCGCGCTCGACGACCCGAGCCTCGACTTCGACGGCCTCGCCGCGCGCGTCCAGAGCGCGACGCAACGCATCCTGCACAAGGACCGCACGCCCGAGACCGAGGCGATGGTCGCCGAGGCAATCGCACCCGCCTACGAGCGACTCTGCAACGAGAACGACTTCACGGACTCCGCGAAGACCCAGCCCCTCGCGCAGCTCCCGATCGCGTACGCCGCGAAGGGCCACACGCTCGAGTTCCCGGCGCGTCACGCCGCCGCGCTCCACGCGAATGCACCGAACCCGCGCGAGCTCATCCTCCACCCGAGCGCCGCCGTGCGCGCGCTCGAGATCGACGCCGTCCGCGCGCGCTTCACCGCTGCGGCCACGCTCGATCAACGCCGTCAGGTCTACTCCGAGCTCACCGCAACGCTCGCTCGCGCGCCGCGTCCGCCGGCGCCGGCCTCGAAGGATCGCGCCGCGTGGCAGGAGGCGCTCGGCCGCGCCGTGGACGCGCTCGACGGCGACGTTCAGACGCTGAAGGACGAGCTCCTCGTCGCCCTCCTCGGCGAAGCGCGCGCCCTCGGTGATCGCGCCGCGACGCTCGCCGAGATCCAACGGCTCCTCCCCGCCTCGGTCGAGCGCGACGCGGAGCTCGACGCCCTCGTCGCCGACGGCTGGAACGATCGCGCCACGCTCGACGCCGTCCACCACTACGGCGCGTCGAACTTCACGACCGAATCCGCGCAGCTCCTCGTCGAGACGATCGGCACGTTCCCGGGCGACGTCGCGGAGTTCGTCGGCTTCCTCCGGGGCGAGGGCTCGACCGCCGATCTGATCACCGACGCGAGGCTCGCGCCCGAGGACGCGCCGCACCTCGAACGGCTCCGCGCGATCTACGGCGGATTCGCGCCATCCACGCAGTCGAGGATCGTCACCGCCGCCGTCGACAAGCTGCTCACGCTCGTCGAACGGGGCGACCCGAACGTCGAGCGCGTCGCCCGCGATCGCGGCTTCGCCTCCGCCCGCGCCCTCGTCGACCACGTCCTCGACGAGAAGGCCTTCTCGGCGATCGCCGCCGACCCCGACGGCAAAGAGATCATCGGCGACGTGCGCACCGTCCTCGACGCGCTCCCCGTGTCGATCCGCGCACGCATCTTCACGACGGTCCTCCTCGATCCACCCACGCAGGACGCGCCCACTCTACTCAAGCGAATCATGGTCGCGGCCGGCGCGGTCGCCATCAAGGTCGGCCAGCAGCTGAGCGAGGACCCCGCCGTCCCGAAGCGCTTCCGCGACGCGCTCGAGGACGTCCGCGATCAGAACCAACGCATGACGCCGCTCGGCGTATGGGCGCGCGTCCCCACCGCGCAGCGCGCGAAGATCGCCGCGCTCGGCCCCACCCTCGGGACCGGCTCCATCAAGCAGGTCCTCCTCGTTCGGCCCGATCCATCCCTCGGGATCGCCGAGGACGTCGAGGTCGTTGCGGCCGTCGTCCGCCAGGGCGTCGACGAAGACATCACCGGATCCGTCGCCGCGCTCGACGTGCTCCCGCACCTCCGCCACGTCGGGCGTCGCGTGAAGCCGATGCTCGAGCGCGAGCTCGATCTCCCGCGGGAAGCGCGCGCGTTCGAAGAGCTCGAGCGCTCGGCCGTCGGCCAGCTCGAAATCGTCGCGGTCCCGCAGGTGGTCGCGGCCGATCACCACTTCCTGATGCGCCGCTCGACCGGGGGCCGGACGATCGCGCAGATCACCCGCGCGCGCCCGCTCGACGCCGCCGAACGCGCGCGCATCGAGCAGCTCCACACGTACCTCGTGCGCGCCGCGCTCGATACGCGCTCGGACTTCATGCAAGACGGCAAGACGTTCGTGCTCACCGACCCGCACGACGCCAACGTCTCCGACGACGGCCTCCTCCTCGGCCTCTTCGACCCTGGGCAATTCGAGAACCTCACGCCGGAAGAGGGCGACCTCTTCGTTCGGCTCCTCGCCGCGTTCAGCCGCGACAAGTGGCAGCGCGCGCGCAAGGACAAGCTCGTCGCGCAGCTGATGAGGCACTGCGAGGTCGGCGACCCGAACGACGGGAAGAACCAATCCCTCGAACAGCGCCTCGTCGCCGCCTACGACGGCCTCACCACCGGCTCGGTCTCCGCCAAACTCGAGGCGTTCTTCCTCGACGCGAGCAAGAACGGCGTCGCGATCCCGAACAGCTACTTCGGCGTCGCGAAGATGCTCAACACCCTCACCGCGCGCGAGAAGGAGCGCGCCCTCGCCCCGGTCACCGAGGGCGTCATCAAGGACCTCTTCCTCGACCAGCAGGGCCCCTTCGGCCGCGTGCTGAAGGTGTTCACGTGAGCCTCTCGATCGAGGATCTCGTCGTCGGCGACGGCGCCGAAGCCGCGCCCGATCGTCGCGTGACGATCCGCTTCACCACCGACCGCGACGACGGCGCGCGGATCGCCGAAGACGCCGAGCTGACCTTCGTCCTCGACATGGGCGAAGTCGTCGACGGCCTCGATCGCGGCGTCACCGGGATGCGCGCCGGCGGCGTTCGGCGCCTCGTCGTCCCGCCCGCCCTCGCGTACGGCGAACGCGGCGCCCCCGACGTCCCGCCGGGCGCGACCCTACGCTTCGAGGTCCACCTCGTCGCCGTGGAATGAGCGGGTGACCGCCGTCGAGCGCTTGTCCCTCGAGGGCGTTTTCGACTACGGGCCTGATATCGCCGCTCGGAACCAACTGAAGGAGGCGCGCGCGTGAGTGCGTGGCGCCGCCTCTTCGGCTACCTCGCGCCGTACCGCGCCGCGCTGGTGGTCGCGCTCTTCGCGATGCTCGGCCTCGCGATCACGAACGCGACCTATCCGATCCTCCTCGATCTCCTCACCACGATCCTGATCGGCGGTGACCGCCCCGACGCCGTCGCGTCCACGCTCGACCGCGCGGTGTCCCTGCTCCAGACGATCGGCTTCACGGTCGAGACGAACCACGTCGCCGAGGTCGTCGCCGCCAACATTGTCCCGATCTTCGGTGGCGTCGTCGCGCTCAAGGCCGCGAGCCAGGCCGTCCGCTTCTACGCGATGGGCTACATCGCCCAGCGCGTCATCCACGATCTCCGCGCGGAGCTCTTTGGCCGCATCGTGAAGCAGGGCGCCACCTTCTTCGGCGACCAGTCCACCGGCCACCTCGTCTCGCGCGTGATGAACGACGTCTCGCAAGTCGAGCGCGCGACCACGTACGGCATCCCGATCCTGATCGGCGACGCGCTGCGCGTCGTCACGCTCGCCGCTGCGTGTGTCTTCCAGTACCCGCGCCTCTCGCTCGTCGCCTTCGTCGTGCTCCCGGTCGCGGTGCTCCCGATCGTCCAGTTCGGCAAGGCGCTCAAGCGCTACGGCAAGCGCGGGCAACAGGCGCTCGGCGTGCTCACCAATCGCATCACCGAGACCCTCGGCGGAATCCGCGTGGTCCACACCTACGGGCGCGAGGGCCACGAGATCGATCGCTTCGGTCACGAGAGCGACCACTACTTCGGCGTGATGATGAAGAGCGTCTTCGTACGCGCGATCCAGACGCCGCTGATGGAGCTGATCGGCGTCATCGCGCTCCTCGCGACGATCGCCTACGCCGTGGACGAGGTCGAAGCCGGCACGCTCCGGCCCGGCGCCGTGGTCGGCTTCATGCTCGCGCTGATCCTCATGTACGAACCGATCAAGGCGATCGGTCGCTTGAATGGAATCGTGATGCCGGGCATCGCCGCCGCCGAGCGCGTCTTCGAGATCGTCGATCGCGAAGCCGACGTGAAGGACCGCCCCGGCGCGACCCCGCTCGCGAGCAGCCCCGAGCTCGTGAAGTTCGAGCAGGTCTCCTTCGCGTACCGCGAGGGCGGCCCGCTCGTCCTCGAGGCGCTCGATCTCGAGCTCCCGCGCGGCAAGGTCGTGGCGCTGGTCGGGAGCTCCGGCGCCGGAAAGTCCACGGTCGCCGCGCTGCTCCCGCGGCTGTTCGACGTCACCGGCGGCAAGATCACGATCGACGGCCGCGATATCCGCGACGTCACGCTCGAGAGCCTCCGCGCGAACATCGCGATGGTCGGCCAGGAGACGTACCTCTTCAACGACTCCATCCGCGACAACATCCGCTACAGCCGCCCGGACGCGACCGACGCCCAGATCGAGGAGGCCGCGCGCCGCGCCTTCGCGCACGACTTCGTCAGCGCGCTCCCCGAGGGCTACGACACCGTGGCGGGCGAGCGCGCCGTCCAGCTCTCCGGCGGTCAGCGCCAACGCCTCGCGATCGCGCGCGCCTTCCTGCGCGACGCCCCGATCCTGATCCTCGACGAAGCGACCAGCGCGCTCGACGTCGAGAGTGAACGCGAAGTGCAAGGCGCGCTCGACGCGCTCCTCGAGAACCGCACCGCGCTCGTCATCGCGCACCGCCTGACGACCGTTCAGAAGGCCGACGAGATCCTCGTGCTCGAGGGCGGCCGCGTCGTCGAGCGCGGGCACCACGAAGCGCTCATGGCGAACGACGGCCCCTACCGCCGCTTCGTGCGCATGAGCGAGCACGCCTGATGCACGTCGTCTACCAGCTCCTCAGCTACCTGGTGTTCGGCGCGCTGTGGCCGCTGCTGTTGCTCCACCCGAAGCTGCGTCGCGGCATTCGTCGGCGCCTTGGGTTGTACGAGCACGACGAGAGGCCGTGGCCGCCGTCGCGCGCAGAAGACCAACCTCGCATCTGGTTCCACGGCGCGTCCGCCGGCGATCTGCTCGCGCTGTTCCCGGTCATCCAACGCATCCGCGAGCTCCGCCCCGAAGCCACGCTGATCGTCTCGACGATGACCAACTCCGGCTACGCGATCGCGGAGTCGAAGCTCGCGCCGATCGTCGACGGGACGACCTACGTCCCCTACGACTTCCCGGGCTCTACGCGTCGCGCGGTGGAAGTGCTGCGCCCGGACGTCCTCGTCCTCGAGTACGCCGAGCTATGGCCGAACCTGATCCACGCCACGAAGGCGAGCGGCGCGCGCGTCGCGCTCACCAACGGGCGCCTCTCGGAGTCGCTCGTGCGTCGCTACCGCCTGCTCAACGCGGTCGCCGGCAACCAGCTCGACAAGTTCGACCTGTTGATGATGCGCGAGCCGGTCGAAGCCGAGCGCGCGCTCGAGCTCGGGGCGCCGCCGCCGCGCGTGAAGGTCACGGGCAACACGAAGTTCGACAACCTCCCGAAGGCGCCAGACCACGCCGCGATCGAGGACCTGCGCGGGCAGCTCGGTGTCGATGATCGCCGCGTGTTGGTCGCGGGCTCGACCCACGAAGGCGAAGAGAAGTCGATCCTCGTCGCGTTCAAGGGGATGCGCGAGGTCGATCCGACTGTGCGCTTGTTCATCGCGCCGCGTTACGTCGAGCGCGCGTCGAAGATCGAAGCCCTCGCGCGCGCGGAGGGGTGGAAGGTCGCGCTCCGGAGTACGGCGGCGAAGGATCCGCAGCGCGTCGCGGCCGCCGACGTCTTGGTGCTCGATTCGATGGGCGAGCTGTCGCGGGTGTACGGGCTCGCGACGTTGGTGTTCGTGGGCGGCTCGTTCGTCCCGCGGGGCGGGCAGAACATCCTGGAGCCGGCGGGTCAGGGGCGACCCGTCCTCTTCGGACCCTACATGATGAACTTCCGCGACTCGGTGGAGATCCTCCTCGGGCGTGGCGGGATCCAGGTGCAGTCCCCAGCGCAGCTCGAGAAGATCGGCCGGGAGCTGTTGTCCCGGCCCGAGGAGATCGAGCGCCTCGGCGTCATGGCGCGCAACGCCGTCCAGAAGGCGCGCGGTGCGTCCGCGAAGAACGCCGAGATGATCCTCGACCTGCCGACGAAGCGTGACCGGTCGAGGCCCTCGTGATACGCCGACCGCCATGGCAACCGAGCGATACGATGTCGTAGTGATCGGCGGCGG
>JAUHYN010001084.1 GCA_030426505.1 bacterium
CGCATGCGCTTCGGCATCGGCGAGAAGTCGGACCACACCCTCGAGGAGGTCGGTCAGGACTTCGAGGTGACGCGTGAGCGCATCCGCCAGATCGAGGCGAAGGCGCTGCGGAAGCTGCGTCACCCGTCGCGGGCGAAGCGGTTGAAGGCGTTCGTCGAAGGCTGAGTCGAGGGCCGCGACGGCCGAGGGTCTCCGTGCTCGGAGCCCTCGGCGCGCGGCTCGTTCCCCCATCACCCCGCCCGCAGCCTCCGCCTCGCCTCGCGCTCTCGCTGAACGAGCCGCTGCACGCTCGCCGGACGCGCGCATCGGCCGGCGAGGAACGGCGCAATCTCGTGAACCGCGACGATGTCCTGCGCCTTGCCGCGCCTCACGCTGACCTCCCGCGCAGCGACCTCGCGCGACCCGACCACGATCGGGAACGGCACACCGTCGCGGTGCGCGTCCTTGATTCGCCGGGACAGCGACTCCGAACGCAGGTCGAGGTTCGCTCGGAGGCCGACGTCCGCGAGTGACGCGTGGATCTCGGCGCCGTAGCCCTCGACCTCGGGCGACACCGGGATCACACGCGCCTGCTCCGCCGCGAGCCACGGCGGCAGCGCCCCCTGCGAGTGTTCGAGCAAGATGCCGAGGAAGCGCTCGAGGCTCCCGAGCACCGCGCGGTGCAGGAGCACCGGCCGCCGGTGTTCGCCGTCGGCGTCGTGGTAGCTCACTTCGAAGCGCTCCGGGAGGACGAGGTCGTTCTGGATCGTGCCGCACTGCCACTGCCTCCCCAGCGCGTCGCGCAGGATGAACTCGAGCTTCGGCCCGTAGAACGCGCCTTGCCCGGGCTGCTCCACACACGAGAGCCCGGCGCGCTTCGCCGCCGCCGCGAGCATCCGCTCCGCGCGGTCCCACGCGGCGTCGTCGCCGACGCGCACGTCGGGGCGCGTCGAGAAGCCGACCACCACGTCGTCGAAGCCGACGTCCGAGTAGAACTCCAACAGGTCGCGACAGAACACTGCGACTTCGTGCTCCACGTCCTCCTCGCGGCAGAAGATGTGGCCGTCGTCCTGCGTGAATTGCCGGAGCCGGAACAGCCCCTGCCGCGCGCCGCTCGGCTCGCTGCGGTGACAGAGGCCGAACTCGGACAGTCGCAGCGGCATGTCGCGGTACGAGGGCGACATCCGCCGGAAGATCTCGATGTGCCCGCTCTTGTCCCAGAGCGCGCGCCGCGCGAGCTGCGGCGAGCGCACCTCCGAGAAGCCCTGCCGGTCCGCGATCTCGCGGACGGCCTCCTCCAGCGCCCGCAGCACGGCGAAGCCGCGCGGGTGCCAGAAGACGCTCCCCGGCGCCTCTTCTTGAAAGTGAAGGAGCCCCAGCCGTTGGGCCAGCGCTCGGTGTTCGAGGGGTTCGTTGTCGTTCATTGCTTGCTCCAAAGTGTGGTTCGGTCCCGACGGAGGAACCGGACGGAGCAAGCGTTCGCCTTGTACGAGGTGCCCCGTCCGGAAGTCCCGGCGGGGCGGTGTGCAGGTCAGTCGCGAGGCGCGCGACGCACGACACCGGCCCCGCCCGCGGCGGTTGTGGTGGTCGTGGTCGTGGTCATCGAGCGACGCATCGCTGCGCAAAAACGTGCCCGACCTCGGCCGACGCTGTCAACGCTCGTGCTGCGAGACCTCCATCGTGCGGCCCCCGTGCGCCCCGGACCGTAGGCTGCTAGCAGTAGGTCCCGATGGTGACGCGCGCCGTTCAGCTCGACTTCACCACCAAGGCCCACGGGCCGATCGACATCGCCGCCGTCGGCGAGGCGATCGCGGCGGGTCGGTACGTCTGGATCGACCTCGAGGCCGACAACCGGGACGAGCTCGCGTCGACGCTGCGCGCGCTCGACCGGGTCGAGCCGGACGTCATCGACCACATCGTCGGGCAGGAAGAGGCCACGCAGATCGCTCGCTACGAGACGTGCCTTCACCTCGCGGCGTGCGCGTGTCGGTTCGAGGACGACGACTTCTCGCTCCAGCGCTTCGACGCGGTGCTCGGCGACGGATTCCTGCTCACGGCGCGGGTCGGCCCGTGCGAGGTGCTCGATCGGATTCGCCGGGAGTACGCCGCCGACTTCGTGCGGCACGCCAACACGCCGAGCTTCCTGGTCTTCGAGTTGTGGGACCACCTCTCCGATCACTACGTCGACGTGCAGAAGCGCCTCGAGTCGACGGTCGAGAAGCTCCAGCGCGAGCTCTTCAAGGACAGCGACGACGACGTCTTCGAGCGCGTCTCCGACATCGGCGCGGACCTGTTGCGGTTCCGGTCGGTGTTGATGCCGGCGCGCGCGATCCTCAACGAGCTCTCCACGCGCCGATCGATCTTCGTGAGCGAGGCGACGCAGCCGTACCTCAACAACCTGGTCGGCACGATCGAACACGTGCTCCAGGACGTCCTGGTCGACCGCGACTCCCTGACCCAGGCGCTGTCGCTGTACCTATCGATGGTCGGCCACCGCACGAACCGCGCGATGAGCAAGCTGACCGTCATCAGCGTGATCTTCCTGCCGCTCACGTTCCTGTGCGGCGTGTACGGGATGAACTTCCAGATCCTGCCGGAGCTCCACTGGCGCTACGGGTACGCGCTGTTCTGGGTGCTCGTGGTGTTGATCGTCGTGGTGATGGTGCTCGTCATGCGGCGCGCGCGACTGTTGTAGGGCCGCCGTGCCGCCGCTCGATCCGACATCCGAAGCCGAGGTCGAGGACGCGCTCGCGCCCGAAGAGGACACGCCGGTCCTCGTCTGCCGGCACTGTCGGATCCCCATCACCACCGAGGACGCCGTCTTCTCCGTGACCGAGGGCGGCGCCGTTCAAGTCTTCCCGAACCCGAGCGGGTGGCTGCGGAAGATCTTCACCGTCCGGACAGCCGAGAACCTCGTCGCCGCCAGCGCCCCCACCACGGACTTCACGTGGTTCGCCGGGTACGCCTGGACCATCGTCGTCTGCGCGGGGTGCGGCTCCCACCTGGGCTGGCAGTACGACGACGTCGCCGCCCAGACCCTCGCCCGCTTCTACGGGTTGCTCGTCGCCGAGATCGAGCGGACGTGATCGAAAATCGACCGCGCCCTCCGTTACAGCCGCGCCCGCCCGATCACCTCACCTGCAGATGGCATCGCGACGCGCCTGGCTCTTGGGTTGGGTGGGATGGGCGGCCCTGGTGGTCGTGCTGTCGGGCGTCGCATTGGAGGGCGCCGTCCGCCTCCGGCAGGCCTCCCGCTACGGCAACACCTTCGACCTCGACGCCAAAGAGACCGACC
>JAUHYN010001085.1 GCA_030426505.1 bacterium
GTGCAGGACGCCGACCGAGAACGCGACGTCCACCGAGCGCGGCTTCACCGGGAGGTGGAACAGATCCGCCTGCACCACGTGGACGTTCTCGTAGCGCCGCGTGTTCCGGTAGCAGGCCTCGACCGCCGAACCGAGGTCGAGCGCGAGCACTTCCTTGGCGCCCCACTGCGCGACGAGCGCCGAGTGCCGCCCCTTCCCGCAGCCGCCCTCGAGCACGACGCGCCCCTCGAACGTCTCGGGGCGATTCGGCGCGATCCACCCGAGGAACTGCTCCTCGTAGTGCGGCCCGATGAAGTCGAAGTCGTTCCACTGCTCGCCGAAGCGATCGACCGTGCGCTGCGCTTCGATCGGGACGGCGGTGGTGTCCGGCAGCAGGCGCGGGATCCCACCGCGGACCGGATAGGCCGTCGGACACTTCGAGCACGCGAGCGTGCCCTCCATGATCTCGTCCCCGTCGACGACGGTCGTGGAGAGGTCGAGCCTGCCCCCGCATTTGGGGCACACCACGAGGTCGACGAGGCGCGGGCGCATCGTGGTTCGCATACCGTCATCGACCCGCCATTTCCAGCGCGTTGTCGCAGCGGCCCGTCCGACCTGCTAGTGTCCCGCCTCCGTGAGCGGCCGGATCGCACGCTGGTGGCCGTACGCACTCGTCGCCTTCCTCTATCTCGCGACCTGGCCCTACCACCGCGGGCTCAACAACCCGAACGAGATGGTCCGCGTGTACATGACGCGGGCCCTCGCCGAAGAGGGCTCCTTCGTCATCGACGCCACGATCCGCCGCTGGGGCATGGTCGACGACAAGGCGATCCGCGACGGGAAGCTCTACTCGTCCAAGGCCCCGCTCCAGAGCCTCCTCGGCGTCCCCGGGTACCTCCTCGCCGAGCCGATCCTGAACGCGCTCGACGCCCCGGTCGACAAGCGCACCATCACGTTCGTCGTCCGGATCTTCGGGATCGCGGTCTTCGGGATCGGCTTCGCGTGGCTCCTGCTCGCCTGGTGCCGCCGCCGCGCCGCCGAGCTGGGCGCGCCCGCCCTCGGGACCGCGCTGGGCCTCGCACTCGCGCTCGGGACGATGCTCTACCCCTACGGCATCACGTTCACCGGCCACGTGATCGCCGCCGCCGCCGCGGGCGGAGTGTACCTCGGGGCCATCGCGCTCGACCGCGCCCGCACCGCGAGACAGCGCACTTGGATCGGGATGGTCACCGGCTTCGCAGCGGGCGCCACCCCGTTCGCCGAATACCCCGCCACGCTCGTCGCGCTCCCCGCGCTCGCGGCCGCGTTCGTCGTCGCGAGGGGCGCGCGCGCGAAGCTGTTCCTGAACCTCGCGCTCGGCGGCGTCCCGCCGTTCCTGGTCGGGCTGTGGGCCCACGCGAAGATGTGGGGCTCTCCGCTCAAGACCGGCTACAGCTTCCTCGAGAACAAGGGCTACGTCGAAGTCCACGGCGACGGCTTCTTCGGCGTCACCTACCCCAAGTCCGACGCCTTCTTCGGCTCGCTGTTCTCCGCCGGCACCGGCCTCTTCTTCTTCTCGCCGTTCCTCGCGGTCGGCCTCGTGTACTTGATCGCGCGCTGCTTCGTCGCGACGGATCGCGCGCCGCGCGAAGGCCCGCGCCCCCTCCCCCGCTCGATCGCGATCGCGGGGCTCCTCGGCTTCGTCTTCTCGCTGCTGTTCATCTCCGGCCACGAGGGCTGGCGCGGCGGCTGGACGGTCGGCCCGCGCTACATCATCGCCGTCGCGCCGGTGCTCGGGCTGTGGGCCGTCGAGGCGCTCGCCGTCCCGCGACTGAGGCACCTCACCGTCGCGCTCGGCGCGCTGTCGATCGTACTCACCGGGTTCGCCGCCGCGCTCTACCCGCACTTGTCCGTCGTCTACACGAACCCGCTGAAGACGTTCCTGTGGCCGTCCTACCTGAAGGGCGAGATGACGTACGGCCTCGGCCATAGCCTCGGCCTCCTCGGCCACGCGGCGAACGCGGTCCACGTGGTGCCGCTCGTGCTCGCGATCGTCACGGTCCTCGTGGTCGGCGCGCGGCGCGCCCCGCTCGCGCGCGTGGTCACCAGTCTCCTCGTGTTCTCGATCGGCTTCGGCGTCGTCGCGGCGATCCGCGAACCGGATCCGATCGCCGCCCGCCGCGAGAACCGCCGGCTGTGGGGCTTCTGGGAGCCGTCCGGATCCGAAGCCGGCCCGCGCACGAAGGTGGAGCGCCCCGGCCTCGTCTGGAACGGACGCGCGGCGTGGCGCGCGTTCTCGGTGGAGCGCGTCAAAGCTGACGGCACCACTTCGGGCTGCCCGCCCAAGGGTAGCGCCTGCCAGTTCGGCGAACACCCGTGGCAGAAGTTCGGGCCGGAGCGCCTCGACCTCGACGGCGAGCGGCGCCCCGTCCTCTTCATGCACCCGATCGCGCACGAGCACATCCGCGCGACGTTCCCGGTCCACCCCCGCGCGCAGGAGATCGTGTTCGCGTACGGCCTCACGGACGCGAGCGTGACCTCGGACAACACGGACCCGGTGAAGGTGCGCGTCGAACAGGGCGGCCGCACGCTGTCCGAGCTCGAGGCCGACAACAGCTACGGGTTGAAGGAGAAGGTCTTCAGCGTGACGTCGACGGCGCCCATGACGATCGACATCACGGTCGGCTTCGACGGCGCGCGGGTGTTCGGCTTCGACGTCCGTCAGTACGAGGCCGCGAAGCCGAAGGAGTGAGGGGTCAGCCCTTCGTGGCCGAGGACAGGTCCTCGTCCATCAGCATGCGCACGCGGACCGCAGGCGGGGGCGCGGGGCGCGGCTTCGCGGGGCTGCTGCGCCGACGAATCCGCGCGAAGGTCGCCTTCTCGTCGTAGCGCCGGCGGTCCTGTCCGAGCTTTTGGAGTTTTGTTCGCGGGTTCTCGGCTTCGTAGCCGTCCTTTTGGCCCTCGTCGGAGTCGCGACGCTCTTCGTCGTCGCCGCGCTCCTCGTCCAGACGCATGTAAGAAGACTCTTCGGTCTCCTCCTGCATCGCCATCGACGATTTGATCTCAGGAATCACGTCACAACCCATTCGTTGCGACGGCGGAACAGTTCGGTTTTTCGGACGGTGCTTGGCAGCAATGTCTTCGGCGGCTTTGACCGCGTCGGACAGGGTGGTTATCGGACAGGTGTCCAGGTTGTTGCGGATCCGTGATCGGACGGATGGCGGAAGCGGTACCACCGTGAAGCCACGAGACCACAGGGGACGCACCAAGGGACCGAAACAACGATGCGACTCCTCCTCAACGTACTCTGGAT
>JAUHYN010000038.1 GCA_030426505.1 bacterium
GGACGTGTCCCGCGCGACGCCCATCCTCGCGGCTCTCCTCGCCGCGTGTTCGTTCGATCCCGCGCTCCCCGACGGGGTGGGCGGCGACGACGCGTCGGTGAGCGACGCCGCCGACGCTGCGGTCCGGGACGCCGGTCACGCGACGACGGACGGCGGCGCGACCGCGGACGGCGGCATCGACACGTGCGGCGACGGCGCGCTCGATCCCGGGGAGCTCTGCGACGACGCGAACCGCGATGCGATGGACGGGTGCAGCCCCGCGTGTCTCGTCGAAGACGGCTGGTACTGTCGGCCCGCGATCCTCCCGTCGCGCTGCGACCGCCGCCCGACGGTGGATCTGTTCGACGTCACCGCGCAGGAGGGTACGGTCGCGATGGTGGAGGCCGTCCTCTCTGCGACGGTGAGCCACCCGATCGTGCTCACGTGGTCGACGGTGGACGGGACCGCCGCGGCCCCGGCGGACTTCGTGGCGGTGACGGATCAGGTGGTGACGCTGCCGCCGGGGACGGCGTCGGTGTCGCTCGCGGTGGAGCTCGAGGACGACGGCGTGGTGGAGCCGGTCGAGACGCTCGGGGTGGAGCTCGTCGCGGCGGAGGGCGCGGAGCTCGGGGACGCGACGGCGCAGATCACCGTGGAGGATCGGGTGGACCTGATCGATCGCGGGCTGCTCGTCCGCTACTTCCTCGACGACGCGGACAATGGCTCGCCCGACTTCGTCCTCGACTCGGGCCCCGAGCCCACCTTCGATCTCCAGGCCGCGCGCAGTGACAACGGGCCGAGCTTCGTTCAGACCGGCTCCGGCCTGAGCCTCGCGTGGACGGCCGCGGGGTCCCGCGGGGGATACGGCGCCAACGTCTCGGACAAGATCCGCCTCGCGATCGACAACGCCACGCGCCTCACGGTCGAGGCGGTCGTCCGCGCCGACGCGGTGTCGAACGACTCGCGCATCTTCCACATCGGCGACACGACCTACGTCGCCTGCGGGCTGCTGCTGAACGACCAGGCGCTCACGCTCGGGCGCAACGGGACGTTCGGCATCGCGTGGCCCATGCAGCTCGTGACGCTCGTGCGCCCGCGCGTGCTCACGGTGGTCATCGACTCCACACGCGCGAACGCGGAGGACCGCGCGCGCTTGTACATCGACGGCGTGGATCAGGGCGCCGCGACCGAGCCGCCGTTCCAGGACGCGACCTTCATCGTGTCGACGTTCCACGGGTTCGTGTTGGGCAACCGCCCGGCGAACGATCGATCGCTCAGCGGAGAGATCGGGTACGTGGCGATCTACACGGAGCCGCTCGACGCGAACGAAGTGCTACAGAACGCGACGATCCTCGCGGTGCGCCACGACCGATAGCCCCCAGCGATCAGCGCGCCCAGACGGCGATGTGATCGAACGACGGCGTGTTCACGTTCTGAATCAGCTGCGCCGCGCTCGATGAGCCGTTCGCGTCGTCGATGAACGTCGCGTAGACGTCCCAGTCGCCGACGCCGCCGCTGCGGTTCGACGAGAACGAGAGGATGCGGCCGTCGAGGCTCCAGGTCGGGTAGCTCGAGGCGCCCGAGAGATCGTTCGCGAGCGGGAGCTCTGCGACGCCGCCGCTCCCGTTGGCGCGGACGAGGCGGATCTGGGCGTCGGCCGCGGCGTACGTGGTCGCGGCGGAAGGGCTGTAGGTGATCGCGATCCACGTCCCGGTCGGTGACCACGCCGGGTAGTAGTGGCCGGCGCTGTCGTTGCTCGCGCCCGCGAGCGCGACCGGTGCGCCGCCGGCGCCCGGGACGAGCACGACGTCGACCGGACCGACGAACCCGAACTCGGTGGCGGCCGCCGCGATCGGTGCGCGCGCCGCGGCGATCTGTCCGGTGGGGCCCCAGCTCGGCATCTTGTAGACGTTCGCGCCGTCGTCCGTGCCGCCGAGCGCGCCGATCGGGCCCGACACCGAGGCGGTCGTGAGCGGGCCGTCGCCGGTGGCGTACACGAACTGGTACGGCGGCGTGCTGTTGATGTCCGGGTTCCAGGAGACCGACTCCACGCTCGCCGTGATGCCGGTGGTGATCTCGACGTTCGTCGTGGTGTCGATCAGCACCAGCTCGGGATACTCGATCAACGCGACGTAGCGACCGTCCGGCGAGACGGCGTGGCACCCGGAGCACCCGCGCGGCGGCGACGCACCCGGGCCGTAGAACGGCGCGCCCGGCAAGCCACCTTGCAACGGGAAGCGGACGATCCCCTGCTGCTGCCATACGTAGAGGTTCTCGCCGGTCTCGGGCGGGAACTCGCTGGGCCCGCCGCGCACGGGGACGCTGACGCTCGGGCGCAGGACGTCGTTGGAGTCGATGCGCAACACACCCCAGTCCGCGAACTCGTCGGCGGGGGCGTAGCGGACGTCGACGACGAGGGTGTCGCCCGCGGGGATCGTCGTCGGGAGCGCGGGGGCGCCGACCAGTGAGAACTCGGCGTCCACGGGCGGCGCGAAGCCGATCGCGCTGACGTCGAGATCACCGGCGCCGCACGCCGAGATCGTCACGCTCTGCATTCGGGGGACGCTCGTGGATCCGAACTCGATGCGGTCCGGCGAAACGCAGATGCCCGCGGCGCGCGTGAAGGCGTGGACGGCGACGTCCACGATCGAGCCGTCGACGTCGGTCGTGTCGAGGTGGAGCGTGCCCGCGTGGGCGCCGACGTCGGGGGCGTCGAGCTGTACCGCGAGCGAGCGCGTCTCGTTCGGGCCCAGCACGAGCGGCATGGGCGTGCCGACCGTGAAGGCGGGATCCGATCCGGGGAGCCACGTCGCGGTGACGATCTCGCAGGTGACCGGCGAGAGGTTGCGCACCGTGACGTTGCGCGCGTGGAGGACGCCGACGTCGACCGCGCCGAACGTGAGCGCGTTCGGGCGGATGTCGAGCTGACAGCCCGGGTCGAGGTAGGCCGCGCCGAACAGCTCCACGCGGCTGACGAAGCCGTCGCCGGTGACGACCTCGAGCTGCGCGGTCTCGCCACGGGTGCCCGTCTGGGGTGTGTACGTGATCGGGACGATCAACGCCTCGCCGGGGGCGAGGGTGGTGGTGGAGCTCGTGTCGATCGTGAACGACGCGGCGTCCACGCCGACGATCTCGCGGCGCGTGACTTCGCAGTCGCGCGGGTTGTCGTTGAAGAGCAACGCGCGGCGCACCTCGGTGGAGCCGAGCGGGACGTTCGAGTACGCGATGCGCTCCGGCGCGATCGCGAGCTGGCACGGCGGGTCCGCTTCGGCGGTCACGCGGAGGAAGTACGACGGCGTGATCGGATCGTTGGACTCGATGCGCACCCAACCCTCGGTCGCGCCCACCGTCGCCGCGTCGTAGGTGACGCCGATGTCGACGGTCGCGTTCGTGGGGAGCGGGGTCGAGAGGCGATCGGGGACGACGACGTCGAAGCCCTCGTCGCTCGGGTGCTGCGCGTCGTCGATCACGATGACCGAAGTGACCACCAGCGGCTCGTCGTTGCAGGAGCGAATCGCGAAAGTGCCGCGCGCCGTCGCGCCGAGCGGCGCGGCGCCGATGTCGAGCGGGTCCGGGTCGACACAGATCGAGACGGCGGCGCCGAGGCCGCAGAGCGGCACTTGGTAACTCGTGCCGTTCGCGAGCTCGAACGTGAGCAACGCTTCGTCGGCGCCGTTGTTCGACGGAAAGTAGACGACCTCGACCGGCAGCTGCTCGCCGGGTTGCAGCACGTGGCGCTGCTCGCGCGGCGAGACCACGCCGACGTCCGAGGACATCCCGGGTTCGAGGTAAACGCCGACCACGTCGGCCGGGAGGTTGCCGGTGGCCTCGACCGAGAACATCCGCCGCACCTCTTCGAAGCGCGGTACGGCGCCGAAGGAGACCCCGCCGCCCTCGCAGGTCGGGCCGTCGTAGACGAGTCGCAGACCGGTCGACGCGCCGCGACCCGAGAGCGCGACGCGGTAGACGTCCTCGCCGACGGTCACCACGAGCGCGCCCTCGAACGCGCCGCCCTCCGTCGGCCGGAACGCGAGGTCGACCGTGCTGCCCGCGCGCTCGATCCGCGCCGGCGCTTCACCGGTGATCTCGAACGGCGCCTCGATCGCGTAAGCGACGCCTTCCACGTCTACGTCCAGCGCGGTGATCGCGAGGCGCCGCGTCCCGACGCCGCCGACCGGCACCTCGCCGAAGTCGATCGACTCCGGCGCGAACGCGAGGCGACCGCGCGCGGTCTCGAGCCCCGCGCCGTCCTCGCACCCGACGAGCGCGCCGACGATCACGAACGGGAGCAGCCGACGCATGGCGCGAGTGTAGTCGCCGGCGCGGTGCGAGGCCATCGGCCGCGTCGTCGCCGCGCCGCGCGCCTGGTCACGTCTCGCGGTCGGTCAGGGTGAGGCGGCCCTGCTCGCCGCTCAGCGCGAGGGTCCCCGCTTCGGCGTCGTCGGCGACGGAGAGGTGACCGCGGTGCGTCCGTGTCTGCCGGTCGATTCGGGTGACGGCGCGACGCGCTGCGTCCTTGACGGCGCGCGGGAGGAGGAACCCGCTGGAGTACTCGACCAGGACGTCGAGGGCGGCCGCGACGCCGACTTCCCCGAGCGTGTCGGCGAGGCGGACGCGGTCCGGATTCGTCGCGCGCTCGAAGAGGAGCGCGGTGGTCTTGCGGTCCAGGTTGCGCACGACGGACGGGTCGTCGGCGCGCGCGAGGAGGCGCCGCGTCGCGGCGCCCGCGAGGTCGCCGTCGAGGTGCGCGAGGAGCGCGTCGAGCGCGCGGGGCGAAGGGAGGAGATCGTCGAGGCGCGCGAGGAAGGCGCCGCGGGTCTTCACGTCGAGCGCGGTGTCGTCGGCCCAGCGCGCGAGCGAGGCGGCGTCGGCGCGCGAAGACATCAGCGCGATCCGCCACGCGACCTCGTGCGGGGCGTGCGGTTCGAGTGGCCAGTCGAGCTGGCCGACGTCGTACGGGTACGTCTTGCGCAGCATGTCGAGGTTGGTGACGCGCACGCGCGGGTCTTCGTCGCGCGAGTTCTGGATGAGGTTCGTGCGCACGTCGTCGGTCGCGTTGGCGAGGCGACGGAGGAGCTTCGCGCCTTCGACGATGTCGCGGCGGAGGTGTTCGGGCGCGGCGTGGGTCAGCGCCGTCCGGCGGACGAGTCGCAGGGAGCCGCCGCTGATCGTCGCGCCGTGTTCGATCAGTCGGTACGCGAACTGACGCGTGCGATCGTCGAGCGCGGCGACGAGCTGCGGGGCGTCGCCTTCGATGTAGACGAGGAAGTCGAACCCGGGCGCGCCGGTGAGGACGTCCTCCTGACCGAGCACCTTCCGCGCGCGCGTCATCGCGGTCTCGCGCGTGAGCTTCAGGAGCGGATCGACGTCGGCGCGCGAGACGACGAGCGTCCACTCCGCGAGGCGCCGCTTGTCGACGCGGGTCACCTCGATCGCGCAGCCCGCGTAGTGTCCGTCGAATACGACGTTGTTCGGAGACTCGGTGCGCACCACGAGCCCGAGGCGACGCGCGGTGCGGGTCCACGCGGTCTGGGGGGCGGCGCGGCGTCGGTCGGCGTCGCGGTCGACGTGCCTTCGCCATCGCTCCCTGCGTCGGTCGCCGTAGTCCGCCATGTCTCGATACGTTCTACCAATCTTCGACGGCGTTGCGCGCCCCCGAAGCGTCCCCCGAGAGAGGTGGTCGAAAGTGGTTCGGACGTCGCGGACGCGGCCCGTGACGGTTTGGGTCGATCTCGCGGACGTTTCCTGATAGCTCCCGAACCTGAAAGGAATCCGAATCCAATGAGCGACCGCGTCAAAGAAATCCTGAGCTGGTATGCGTCCGAGACGCCCGGCGTCCTGAACAACCTCGCGAAGATCATGAACACGGGCCGCCTCGCCGGCACCGGCAAGTTCGTCATCCTGCCCGTCGACCAGGGCTTCGAGCATGGCCCCGCGCGCTCCTTCGCGCCGAACGCGGCCGGCTACGATCCGCGCTACCACTTCGAGCTCGCGATCGACGCGGGCTGCAACGCCTACGCCGCGCCCCTCGGGTTCATCTCCGCCGGCGCCGCCGACTTCGCCGGCCGGATGCCGACGATCCTCAAGCTCAACAACTCCGACTCGCTCTTCAACGGCGAAGATCCCTGCCCCGCCGTCACGGCCTCCGTGCAGGACGCCCTGGAGCTCGGCTGCGCGGCGATCGGCTTCACGATCTACCCCGGCTCGGCGTTCCGCAACGACATGTACGAGGAGATCCGCGAGATCTCCCGCGAGGCGCGCTCCGTCGGGCTGCCCACCGTGCTGTGGTCGTACCCGCGCGGCAGCGGCCTCTCCAAGGATGGCGAGACCGCGATCGACGTCGTCGCTTACGCGGCGCAGATCGCCTGCCAGCTCGGCGCGCACATCGTGAAGGTCAAGCCGCCGACCGAGCACATCGAGCAGGCCGCCGCGAAGAAGGTCTACGAGAAGGAAGGCATCAAGGTCGACACGCTCCCCGATCGTATTCGGCACGTCATCCAGTCCTCCTTCAACGGCCGTCGTATCGTCATCTTCTCGGGTGGCGCGGCGAAGGGCGAAGAGGCGGTGCTCGAAGAAATCCGCGGCATCCACGCGGGCGGTGGCTTCGGCTCGATCATCGGCCGCAACAGCTTCCAGCGCAGCAAGGCCGAGGGCTCCGCGCTCCTCAACAAGGTGATGGACATCTACGCGTCCTGATTCGGACTTCACGCGCGCCGAGGGTCGCTCGGCGCGCTTGCCTCTCCATTCGCTCGCCCCTTACCTTCGCCCGGTGAGCAGCCACGTCATCGGCAGCCGGCACCGCAAGGTCGACGGCAACATCAAAGCCACCGGGAAGGCGATCTACGCCGACGACATCCAGCTCCCCGGGATGCTCCACGCGAAGATCCTCCGGAGCCCCCACGCGCACGCGCGCATCCTCTCGATCGACACCTCCAAGGCCGAAGCGCTCCCCGGCGTAAGGGGCGTCGTCGTCGGCGCCGAGATGCCGACCCGCTACGGCATCATCCCCTGGACCCCGGACGAACAAGCGCTCGCCGCCGACAAGGCGCGCTACGTCGGGGACGGCGTCGCCGCGGTCGCCGCGCTCGACGAAGACACGGCGAACGCCGCGCTCAAGTTGATCGAGGTCGAGTACGAGGTGCTCCGCCCGCTGCTCGATCCGCTGGAGGCCGCGAAGGAGCGCGAGCTCATCATCCACGACTACAACCCGCGCCAGGTCGAGAAGAAGGGCAACATCAGCAAGCGCGTGGATCTGTCGTTCGGCGATCTCGACGCCGCCCTCGCCGACGCGGACGTCGTGATCGAGGACGAGTACTTCTTCGAGGGCACGACGCACGCGCCGATCGAGCCGCACTGCGCCGTGGCCGTGTGGACGGAGGAGACCAACGACGGGCCGGGCCTGCTCACGCTCACTTCGTCGACGCAGGTGCCGCACTACCTCCACCGCGAGCTCGCGAAGGTGCTCGAGCTGAAGCAGTCGCAGATCCGCGTGATCCAGCCGGCGCTCGGCGGCGCGTTCGGCGGGAAGAGCGAGCCGTTCGATCTCGAGTTCGTGGTGTCGAAGCTCGCGATGAAGACGGGGCGGCCGGTGAAGCTGCTCTACACGCGCGAAGAGGTCTTCTACTCGCACCGCGGTCGGCACCCGATGCTGATGAAGTTCACGACGGGCGCGAAGAAGGACGGCACACTCACCGGCGTTCGCTCGAAGATCCTGATCGACGGCGGCGCGTACTCGTCGTTCGGGCTGGTGACGGCGTACTACGCGGGGCAGCTGTTGACCGGGCCGTACGCGTTCCCGACCTACGCGTTCGACGCGACGCGCGTGTACACGAACAAGCCGTGCTGCGGACCGAAGCGCGGGCACGGGAGCGTGCAGCCGCGTTTCGGGTTCGAGGTGCAGCTCGACGAGATCGCAGAGAAGCTCGCGATGGATCCGATCGAGCTGCGCCGGAAGAACTTCATCGGCGAACACGTCGAGACGGTGAACGGCCAGCGCATTACATCGAATGGATTCCTCCAGTGCCTCGACGCCGTGGAGGAGGCCTCCGGTTGGAAGCAGCGCTACGGGAAGCTGCCGCGCGGGCGCGGGCTCGGGATCGCGGGGTCGATGTACATCAGCGGGACCGCCTACCCGATCTACCCGAACGAGATGCCGCAGTCCGGCGTGATGGTGCGCGTGGATCGCAGCGGCGTGATCGCGGTGCACTGCGGAGCGTCGGACATCGGGCAGGGCTCGGACTCGCTGCTGCAGTACATCGCGGCGGAGGAGCTCGGCGCGCCGCTCGACGCGGTGCGCGTGTTCTCGTCGGACACGGACCTCACGCCGGTCGACCTCGGCGCGTACTCGAGCCGCGGCACGTTCATGATCGGCAACGCGGCGATCGAGGCGTGTCAGAAGCTGAAGGCGCAGATCCAGGAGGCGGTCGGCGAGGCGTGGGAGGTCAAGCCGAAGTCCGTGCAGCTCGCGGGCGGGATGGCGATGTGGACGCAGGACACTTCGAAGTCGATCCCGATCGCGGAGGCGTACCAGCTCGCGGAGGCGAAGTTCGGTTCGCTCGCGTCGACGGGGAGCTACCGCACGGAGAAGCTCGGCGGGTCGTACCGCGGCGGCACGATCGGCGCGTCGCCCGCGTACTCGTTCACGGCGCACGTCGTGGAGGTCGAGGTCGACGAAGAGACCGGCTTCGTGAAGGTCGAGAAGATCTGGATCGCGCACGACTGCGGGAAGGCGCTCGCGCCGATCCTCGTCGAGGGGCAGATGGAAGGCTCCGCGTACATGGGCGCGGCCGAGGCGATCATGGAGGTCCAGGGCTTCCACATGGACACGGGCCTGCACCGCGCGCCGTCGCTGCTCGACTACAAGATGCCGACCACGGTGGACACGCCGGACATGCAGTCGCTGATCATCGAGTCGAACGATCCGAAGGGCCCGTACGGCGCGAAGGAGGCGGGCGAGGGCCCGCTGCACCCGGCGATCCCGGCGATCAGCAACGCGATCTTCGACGCGGTCGGGATCCGCTTGCGGCGCACGCCGTTCACACCGATGGACGTGCTGACGGCGCTGCGGAAACAGCGGGAGCAGGCCGTCCCGCAGCGCGTGCCGACGAGCGTGCCGCCCACCGCGGCGCGTTGAATCGAAAGTCGCCGCGGCGAGGGGTCGCTCAGGCCCCGGGGACGATGACAGGGATCCTCACGTAGAGGTCGCCGTGCTTCGCGGTGAGGGTCGCCCTCCCGACGTTGCGCGCGAAGAGCGTGCGCTCGGAGGAGCACGCTCCCATCACGGGGACGATGAAGATGTCCGGGTCCGAAGTGCTGAACTCGACGGCGCCCTGGATCTCGCGACCCTCGGCGTCCAATAGCGCGAAGCGGAGGTCCGCGGTGTCGTTGGGTGCGACCTCGATCGACCCGTCCGAAAGGACCCTCCCCGCCACCACGTCGACGGACAAGCGCGCGACCTCGACGGCCTCCAGCTCGACGAATGCGAACGCGTCGTCGTCCTCGAGGAAGCGGAGCGTCGCGACGCCGGGAGAATCGGCGCGGAAACCCGCGCCAGTCCTGGGGGACCAGCCCGTCCCGGAGATGTCGATCGTGTCGGCACGCCGAGGCTCACAGGACTTGAAGTCGAGGACGCGCGGACAGTTGTCGTCGACGGTGACTTCGACCTCGCTCCCGATCGCGTAACGGACGCGAGATCCGCTGGGGACGGAGCCGGAGCGTTCGCAGCCGAGGCGCTGCGCGATGACGGCGTACGTGGGTTCGATCTCGCCGAAACCGCAGGCCGTGAGGAGTGCGAGCGAAGGCAGGAGAATTCGTCTCATGCGTGCGGGTGACTTCAACCCGCGTGCCACCGACGTCGAAGGCGCTGCGCTGCGCGACGCGTGCAGCTCGCTGCACACGTGTGCATTCGGGTCACGCCTCGAGGGCGTCGTCTCGATCTCCGACGCGAACGGCCCCTCGCCGCGTACGCATCCGCGATCACCGCGACGCGGTGGATGTCTCTCAGTCGTCGCGGAACACGTCTTCGAGCTGCTGCGCGGTGACGGCGCGCTCGACGTAGCGTTCGAAGTCACCGTTCGTGAGGTGTGCGATGCGCTCGGTGGTGGCTGGCGACAGCGGGCCGAACCGCTTCTCCAGCAGGACCCGCAACACCTCTCGGCGCCCCTCGTGGCGTCCGACCTGCCGACCTTCCTCCAAGCCTCGCTCCAGGCCTTGCTCCAGGCCCTCTTCTCGGCCTTGCTCCAGGCCTTCTTCGCGGCCCTTCTCGCGCCCGCGTTCGAAGTATCCTTCGGCGATCGTTCTCATATAGACCTCCCGGCCTCGCGGCACTTCCTTCAGGGCAGCCCCGAGCGCGTCGGAGCGCTCCGACGCCACCAGCCCATGATACCGCAGGATCGTCTCCAGGGCCGCCTCGTCTTCGGCGTCGGCCAAGCGCCGAAACTCGCCCACCCACGCGTCGAGTCGGTCGGGACTCGGCGCCCCACGCCCCCGGAGCGCCCACAGGCCCAACCGCAGGAAGGGAGACTGCGTGCGCTCGGCGAGCGCGTCCTCGTTCGCCCCTCCGACGTCGTCGACGATGATCTCCAGCTCCGCCACGTGCGCCCCCAGCGCGCCCTTGACCGCGGGCGTTCCTACGACCAACGACGAAACACGCCGAGGCTCCCGCCATCCGCGCGGGTCGTGATGCACCACGATCGGCAGGAACAGGGGCAGCTCATGGGCCTTGGGATTCGTCTCCCGGAACCGGTCCCACCACTGCGCGTTCATTCGCAACAGCCGTAGCGCCATCCACCGTTCCGCCGTGCTGCGATGCTCGAACGCCAGCCACACCAAGGCGTCGATGCCGTGGTCCGCGAGTTGAGCCCGGTAGAACACGTCGGCGTGCCGGCGCGTCAGCTCCGGCGCCACGAGCTCGGCGCGCTCACGCCGCAGCGATCCCCAATCGATCGCTTCCGTGACGACGCGCGGAAGCACCGCGCGCGCCTCGTCGATGACGTGTTCGCGCCGCGCGAAGAGCCGCTTGAAGAGTGCGTCGTGGGGCGTTCGACTCACGCCCGACGACAGAGCAAGCCGTGGACCAGGTGATTGCGATGCGCGTGACGATGCGCGCGTCCGAATGTCGAACGAACGCGTCCGGAGGTGTCCGAAAACCGGACTTCGAGGCCTACGGCGTCGTCTCGATCTCCAACGTGAACGGGCCTTCGCCCGCGAACGCGTCCACGATCACGTAGTACGTGCCCGCCGCCGGGGCCTCGACGCGGACCTCCGGGAGCAGGACGTCCGGGTAGCGCACGTCGTCGACGCAGGCCTCGTTCGGGTCGGCGTCGCAGCGGCCGAAGCGGACGGCGAGGAGCGGATCGAAGCGGGCGTCGGCGATGCGGAACGCGGCCTCGTCGAGGCCGGCCGGCAGCGTCACCGCGTACACCACGTCGGGTGACGCGGAGCCGCCGCAGGTCGGGGCGAAGCGGTTGTTGGCTGCGCCGGTGCTCCCCGAGATCGAGGCGAAGCCGTTCGTCAGCATCACCGTGTCGCCCGGGCAGGTGTCGGCGGTGGGCACCGCGCGGCACGCGTAGTCGTCGCAGCGGAGCGGCGCGACGCAGTCACCGTCGTTCAGGCACTCGAGCTCCGGCTCGCGGATCGTCCGCATCTGCCACGCGCCCTGCGTGCCGCGCCGCAGGCCGTCGACCGCGACGTAGAAGGTCTGATCGATCCCGGGTTCGAACGTGGTGATCGCGATCGGCGAAGAGAAGTCCGAGGCGATCGTCGCCGCCGTCGTACACGTCTCGGTCATCGCCGCACACGACGTGCCCGCCCAGAGGAATCCGCCCTGCGGTCCGGTGAGCTCCACCGCGGCGCGCTCGCGGGCGGCGAGCGACATCCGGTAGAACCGGTCCGGCCCCGCGCCGTCCGTCGCCGCGCCGCACAGCCCGGTCTCGCGGAGCTGATCCTTGTTGTCGGCGCCGTACGTCGCCACGCGACGCGTGCCCGAGGCCGCGAGATCCTCCGCGTCGAAGCACGCGTCGTTCGGCGGCACCTGGATCGTCTCCACCGCCACGTCCAACTGGAAGTCGAAGTCCTCGATCTCGCCGTCGCTCGACACCATGAGGAACATCGGGTCCGGGGTCGTGAGTTGCCGCTCGATCGAAGTCGCGTTCCGCACCAGCGGCGAGGCGTTGCACACGAGGTCGGACGTATCGTCCTCACACGACGACAACAGCGCCACGCTCATCCGGGCCGCCGCGCGGTTCACAGGGCGCACCGACGCCGTCAGCACCGAGGGCGCCGTCGGCGGCGTGATCCGGTAGAGCCGATCCCGCCGCTCATACTCCGAGTACAGCGCACACAGCTCGCCCGCCGAGCAGTCGACATTCTCCGCACACTCCGGCCGCCCGAGGTTCGAAGCACCCGTGAACGACTCCGTCACCGAGGCCATTCCATTCGATAGAACGAGGTCCGGCGGGTTCGCGCAGATCGCCTCGCGGGTCCCCAGGTCCCGCGACACGGACATGGTGTACGCCGTCCCCTGCGTCGGCACGCGCCGAGTGTTCGCCTCGACCGTGAGGCGGTCCGCCGAAGTCAGGACGACACTCGTCACCGTCTCCTCCGAAGTGCTCGCGACGGTCGGCGTCGTGGCGACGAGATCGCCCGCTGACGCGCGCAGGAAGAAGTCCACGTCCATCGAAGGCGACGTCCACGCGCCGCTCACGATCACCTGATCGTCCGCCAGCGCGTCGACCGCCACGCGGTCCACGCCGTTCGGGCAGCCGATGCGCTCGAACGACACGTTCGCCGGCGCGCGCAGCGCGTGCTCCGCGCGGTCGCCGAACAGATCCAACGCGTCCGCGCAGCCTCGCCGGTCCGCGATCACTTCGACGGTGTAGCGCGCGTTCGTGTCGAGCGTGCCGACGGCGAAGTTCAACGTGGTCGTCGAGTCGGGGCCGTCGAGGAACACCTGCGGCACCGCGAACGCGACGACGTTCGGCAGCTCGAGGCTGCGCACCAACCCCTGCGTCTCGGGCGGCGGATCGATCTCCACGTCGAGCGTGGTGTAGCTGCTCGTCGCGGTGATCACGACGTACACCCCCTCGAGGTGCGGGATCTCGACGGTGTACCAGTCGACGTCTTCGCCGCAGATCGTGAGGTCGCCGTACCACCCGTCCTCGAGGGGCACCGCGCCCGTCGCGAAGTCGTTGTCCGAATCGATCGTACAGCCGGCGGTCGGCCGCTCGCACCGCGCCGACTCGGCGCAGACGTTCCCGCCGTAGCAGTCCGCGTCGGAGAGGCAGGTCGCGGCCTCCGCGCAGACGCCGTCGTCACACGTGAGCCCGCCGAGGCAGTCCTCGTCGGCCTGGCACCGCGAACACTCCGACCGGCGGCACGTCGAGCCCGGACCGCAGTCGCGCGCGTCCGCGCAGGTGAGCACCGGGGACGGCGTCGTCCCCACGACCACGAAGCGATCCGCCTCGGGTCCGCACACGCCGAGGCCCAGGCACCGCCCGTCGCAGTCCGCGTCCGCCTGGCAGCCATTCGGGCGCGCGGCGCACACGCCCGGCGTCACGGTGCTCGTCGCCGCGATCGACTTCACGCAGACGTCGCCGCTCGCGCACTGCGCCGAGTAGCGGCACCCGCGCGTCCGCGAGACGCACAGGCCGTCCGCGCCGCAGAACTCGTTCGCGCCGCAGGTGACTTGGCCGAGGCGGCAGTCGGAGCCGCCGTCACGCGTCCCGCCGTCGCGCGTGACCATGCCCGCGTCGGTCGGCGGGGCAGGGTCCACGATCATCCGCGGCTCCACGTTGCACGCCGCGACGACGAAGAGGAGGAGGGTCCACCAACGCATCAACCGAGCGCGTACCGTATCCCCGCGACGCGGCGCAAGCGCCCCGGAAGAATGACTTGCCCGCGCCGTCCTGCTAGTCAGCGCCACGATGACTACGCTCCTGTCGCGCGAGCAGATGCGCGAGCTCGATCGTATCGCGATCGAGGACGTCGGCATCCCGTCCTTGGTGTTGATGGAGGTCGCGGGGCGCGCGGTCGCGGACGCCGTGCATCGCCTCCACGCCGACGACCCGGGCCTCGTCCTCGCCGTCGCCGGCCGCGGCAACAACGGCGGCGACGCGGTCGTCGCCGCGCGCCACCTCGCGGAGCGCGGCGTGCCGGTGGAGGTCGTCGTCCTCGGCGATCCCGACAAGCTCTCGGACGACCTCCGCTATGAGCTCGAGATCGCCGCCGCGCTCGGACTCGACGCGACGTTCCTCGAGGGTGACGTCGTCGAGTCGCGTCTCCGCGCCCTGGCCGAGCACGCGTCGATCGCGATCGATGGCATCTTCGGCACCGGCCTCGATCGGCCGGTCGAAGGCATGTACGCCGCCGCGATCGCCGCGCTCGGGCTCGACGACCTCACGGTCGTCGCGGTCGACATCCCGTCCGGGATCGACGCGAACACCGGGCAGGTCCTCGGCGTCGCGATCGAAGCGGATCTGACGGTCACGTTCCAGCACCCCAAACTCGGTCACGTCCTCTACCCGGGTCGCGCGTACGCGGGTGAGGTTCGCGCGGTCGACATCGGGCTGCCGTCGTCGCGCCTCGCCGACGTCGAGCCCTGGGCCGAGATCGTCGAAGACGACGAGATCGATCTCGCCGCTCCGCTCCGCGCGCCCGACACGCACAAGGGGACGTACGGTCACCTGCTCGTGGTCGCCGGCGTCCCGGATCGACCCGGCGCGGCGTTGCTCACCGGCCGCGCGGCGCTGCGCGTCGGCACGGGGCTCGTCTCGATCGGGAGCGACGCGCGCACCATCGAGCGCATCGCCGGTCAGCTCGACGAGCTGATGGGGATCTCGTTGTCGGGGGTCGCGGATCTGCACGCTGCGCTCGAGAAGCGGACGGCGCTGGTGATCGGTCCGTCGCTCCCGCCGACGGAGGCGACCAAGAAGCTCGTGCGCGACGTCGTCGAGGCGACGCGCAAGCCGGTGTTGATCGACGCGGGCGCGCTCGTTGCGCTCGGGCAGGACGTCGAGTGGTTGAGCAACCGCGAGGGCCCGACCGTCCTCACGCCGCACCCCGGCGAGATGGGGACGCTCCTCGGCCTCGATACGCCCGCGATCCAGAGCGACCGCGTCCTCGCGGCGACCACGCTCGCGCGGAAGACCGCCGCCCACGTGGTCCTCAAGGGCGCTTCGTCGCTGGTCGCGAGCCCGGACGGTCAGGTCGGCGTGATCGTCGCGGGCAACGCGGGGATGGCGACGGGCGGCACCGGCGATGTCCTCTCCGGGATCATCGGCGGGCTGCTCGCCCAGGGCGTGGATCCGCAGGTCGCCGCGCGGGGCGGCGCGCAGCTGCACGCGCGCGCCGGCGACGCGGCGGCGAAGGCGGTGGGGGAGCCGGCGCTGCTCGCCTCCGATCTGATCCGCGCGGTGGGCGAGGTGCTCGCGGCGCGTCAGCGGGAGGACGTGTGACCGCGGGGCGCCCGACCCACTGGACCCTCCCCGACGCCGAGGCCACGCAGGCCTTCGCCGCCCGCTTCGCTCGACACCTCGCCGCGCACGGGCCCGAGTCGGTCGTGATCGGGCTGATCGGCGACCTCGGCGCCGGCAAGACCACGTTCGTGCAGGGCTTCGTAGCCGGGCTCGCGCCGGACGAGGACCACTACGTCACGTCCCCTACGTTCGCGATCGCGCAGGCGTACGACACCACGCCCCCCGTCCGACACCTCGATCTCTACCGCCTCGCCGATTACGACGAGCTCGCGGCGATCGGTGATCGCGATCTCCTCCATGCGCCCGGATTCGCGCTCGTGGAGTGGATCGATCAGATCCCGGAGGCGGCCCCGCCGGAGTGGATCGCGCTGCGTCTGGCGGTCGCGGACGGCGACGTGCGTCGGCTCGAGGCCACCGGGTACGGCGCGGCGCTGTCGCGGCTGGTCGAAGACTTCGCGAATGCGATCATTTGACCTTGCCCGAACCCCGGTCGTTCGCGGTAGATCGGCGCGGTTGCAATGACATCGCCCCTGACGATCCGACGCCGCACCTCGCTCGCCGCTCTCCTCGCCTTCGCGCTCGCCGGCGCGGCCTGCTCCGGGAACACCTCGGACGACGACACGGACGTCATGGACCAGGACGGCGGACCTCGCGACGCCGGGCCGCCGCCGGACGGTGGCGTGCTCGCGACCTGTACGATCCCGGAGAACAACCCGGAGTGTACGATGGCCGAGGACTGCTCGGACCCGCGCTCGCCGCAGGCGGAGTGCGCCGACTGTCCGGACGACTACGACGGCCTCTGCTACACCGGCCGCTGCCAGACGCCGACGCCGGTGCCGTCGGGCAACTCGCACGTCTTCAACGTGGGGATCACGGGGTTCGAGGCCGAGGTGTTGTCGCTGATGACGTTCGTCGTCGACCGCGAGCCCGCCGGGGGCCTCGCGATCTCGTGCGCGGACGTGCCGGGCACGATCAGCTGGGATGACTGGAAGAACCCCTGCTACAACCTGCTCCGGACGAAGTACGTCAAAACCGACGCGCAGCAGACCTACCGAATCAACATGTCCGGCTTCGCGAGCGAGCGCAGCGTCCTGTTCATCACGTACGGGTTCGATGAGCTCACCATCAACAACGGCCTCCAGCCGATCGGGGTCACCTGCACCGAGTGGGAGGTCGGGGTCGCCGATCCGAACGGTGGGTTGGTCCAGGTCCCGGGCAACAACCTCGAACGAATCCAGTGATCCGGGCCGCTCAGCGTCCCCTTCAGGAGGGGCGTGACAAGCTCGCTCGGATCATGTAACCGACGCGCCTCCCACACCAGGGGAGCCCACAAAGAAGTATCCGATGATGGCCGAGAACAAGGAAGCCACGACCGAAGAGACCACCGCAGCCCCCGAGGCCGCGGCGGCGACGAACGGCGTGAGCAAGGACGAGGGTGCGCTCGCGAGCGCGAGCGCCACGGAAGACGCCGCGGAGGCGACCGAAGCGAAGAGCGACGGTGAAGCCGCGGAGGAAGCCAAGCCCGACACGAACGCGCCCGAGCTGAAGACCGACGGAGCCCCCGAGCTACCGAAGGAAGGCGACATGTCGTTCGCCGAGATGTTCGAGCTCGCGGAGAAGCAGAGCGCGGAGAAGCGCAAGGCCGAGAAGGAAGCGATCGGTGGCAACATCCGCCCCGGTCAGGTCCTGTTCGCGAAGGTCGTCGGCTTCTCGCACGACAGCGTCTTCCTCGACATCGGCGCGAAGGCCGAAGGCGTCATCGCGAAGTCGGAGCTCCTCGACGAGAACGGCGAGCTCAACCTCACCGAAGGCGACAAGGTCGAGGCGCGCGTCCGCAAGTTCGACGGCGGCACGGTCATCCTGTCGAAGGTGCTCCCGCACCAGTCCCTCAAGAACCGTGAGGAGCTGAAGGAAGCGCACCGCACGAACATCCCCGTCGAGGGGCGCGTCACCGGCCAGAACAAGGGCGGGTTCGACG
>JAUHYN010001086.1 GCA_030426505.1 bacterium
GTTCGTCGCCCACGCGATGAACGACTGGATCTCCGACGGGCTCGGGCACCCACCGCCCGAGTGCTGCGGTGACAGCACGACGAACGGGCGACTGTTCGGCCACTGATCGTTCGCGATCAACATCGGCGGGCCGTGGACGAGGACGCGCGACAGCTCCTGCGCGGATCCGCTCCCGTTCTCGCCGACGCCGTGCAGGAACACGAGCAACGGGTAGGACTGACCGTCGCCGTACGTCGGCGGGACGTACTCCCAGAAGCCTTGGTTCGCGCCCGTCGATCCGATCGGCCGCATCACCTGGCGCGACGAGGACGGGCCGCCGCTCACGCCGCCGTCGATCGGCGCGCCCGCGTCGGGCGTGACGCCTGCGTCGGGCGCGACGCCTCCGTCCGTCGGACCCGAGCCGCCGGCGGCCCACACGGGCTGCTCCGAGAGGCCCGGGCTCGACCACAGCAGGCGCGCGACCGCGTCGTAGCCGCTGTCGAAGTACTCCATCCGGATCGCGTAGCTCTGCCCGCCGGTCATCGCGATCGCGACGCTGTCCCGCGTGGCGCTGTGGTCGGTCCAGTGGTCGACGACGAGGGCGCCGTCGATCCACAGGCGCACGCCGTCGTCGGAGATCGTCGACAGCGTGTACGTCGCGGAGGCGGGCGGGACGATCGAGCCGGTCCAACGCACGGAGAAGTTGTCGCGCGGGACGGCGGGGTGCGGCGCTTGCTCGCCCCAGTCGTGATCGATCGTCGACTCGGCGCGCGCGAGGAGCGGGGCGCCCGAGAGCGACGTCGTCGCGAAGTACTCCGCGTTGAACGCACCGAAGCCGGCGTCGGGCGTCACGCCGGAGTCGACGAAGCCGGCGTCGGGCGTCACGCCGGAGTCGGGCGTCACTCCGGAGTCCGGGAAGCCCGCGTCGGGCGTCACGCCGGAGTCCGGGACGCCCGCGTCGGGGGCGCCGCCGCCGCCGACCGGGATCGGGACCTCGGGCTGCGACGGGCTCGACCACACCAGGCGCGCGACGGCGTCGTAGCCGTTCTCGTAGAACTCCATCCGCACGGCGTAGGTCTGGCCGGCGGTGAGCGCGAGCGAGACGGTGTCGCGGGTCGCGCTGTGGTCGGTCCAGTTGTCGATGACGAGGACGCCGTCGATCCAGAGGCGCACGCCGTCGTCGGTCACGGTCGAGATCGCGTACGTCTCGGAGAACGCGGGGGAGACGTCGCCCGTCCAACGCACCGAGAACGTGTCGGCTCGGATCGAGGGCGCCGGAGCGCTCAGGCCCCAGTCGAAGTCGATCGTCGCGTCGGTGCGCACCAGGTCGGGCGCGCCGCTCGGGTTCATCGTGTCGAAGTACTCTGCGTCGTAGCCCTGCGCGAACGCGGGTGCGGCGAAGAGGGTGGCGGCGAGGGGGAGGATGAATCGCGAGTACACGTCGTCGCGGAGGCTAGACGCGTACGTGTCGATGTATAGGGACCGGAGCCGACTGTCCCCTCGACGGCGCGCGGAGCCCGGCGACCCGACGCGCGGTCAGCGCGCGTGCAGCGTCGACTCGCCGTCGCCGTCGACGCCCGACCCGCGCTCGTTTCTCGAGATGGTCGGATCTTCGTTCACGGCCTGGCGCCAAGTCCTGTCGTTGCCGAGGTCCGCTTCGGGGGGCATGCCGTTGACCTCGTAGAGGTCCGTGCCGCCCGCGTCGATGAACACGCCGATGCTCTTCACCTTGCGCCTCGCGTTCCCCGCCGCCGTGTTCTCGGAGAGTGCGGCATTGCCCACCGCGTAGTCGGTGCGGGGGCGGTACTCGTCGTTGCCCGCGTTGTCGACGAAGACGCCGATGCCGTTCACGTTGCCGGCGCCGAGCGTGATGCGCGAGCCGTTGTAGACGTCGTCGCCGGACTCGTCGATCAGGAACGCCGCGGTGTAGTCGTGCGCGCCGGCGATCGTCACGTTCACGCGCGGGAGCGCGCCGCCGTACGTGTCGTCGCCGCCGCCCTCGAGGAGGAAGCCGAGCGCGTAGTGCGCGCCGGTGCCCATCGCGTACCAGAGCGCGTCGTACGTGTCGTTGCCGGCGTGGTCGGCGAGGATGCCCGTCCCGAACCAGAAGCCACCGCCCTGCGCGAAGATGCTGCCGTCGTAGCGATCGGTGCCGGCCGCGTCGACGAGGATGCCGACGCCGCCGCTCATGAACGCGCGGTCCGAGAAGTCCGCGCGGCGGCCGAACGCGAAGCCCTGGCCGAGCGAAGAGTTCGCGCGCCCGGGGCGCTGCGCCGAGAAGTACAGCGGATCGCCGCCCGCGTTGGGATCGCCGGGGTCGAGGAAGTAGGTGTCGTCGCCGTCGACGTCGTAGACCGCGCCCGCCGCGCGCGCGTACGCGAAGCCTTGCGCGAACTGGTACGCGCGCCGCTCGTCGTTGCCGCCGCCGTCGAACAACAGGCCGATGCCGAACGCGGCCGCGCCCTGAACCGCGGCTTCCGCGAGGTAGAGATCGTCGCCGTCGTCGTCGACGAGGACGCCGGTGCCGAACACGCCGGTGCCCTGCGAGAGGCGGAGCGAGCGGTACTCGTCGTTGCCCCCGCCGAGATCGATGAGCGCCGCGGTGCCCATGCGCCCGCCGCCCTGGCGTGGCGTCTGGGAGAAGCTGACGGGGCCGTTGTCCTCGTCGGGGCCGGCGGTCGGAGTGTAGCGGCCGTCGACGTCGGAGACGAGGCGCGCGTCGTCGAGCGGGTGCGGGACCTCTTCGTAGCCGTAGAAGTCGTCGCCCGACAGATCGATCAACACCGAGACCGAGTTCACTTCGCTCACGTTGCCGCCGGCGGCGACGCGGTAGACGTCGTCGCCGCCGAGGTCGACGAGCAGCGCCCATCCGCCGGACGCCTCGACGTCGTAGACGCCGTTCTCGCCGTCGCCGATCGCGATGCGGCCGATCGGGGTGTCCTGCGCGAACGTGAAGACGGCCGCCGCGGTCGCGGTCGAGCTGGGCGTCGCGGCGAAGCGACCGAGGTCGGCGGCGCCGATCGCGTCGAGGAGATCGACGGAGGCGCCGTACAGCTCTCCGTACGGGATGCCTTCGTTGAGGAGCCGCTGGGTGTTCGCGGTCGTGACGTTGAGGCCGAAGCGATCCGCGCGTGGCGCGATGAACGCGGCGCCGTACTGGTAGAGGTTCTCGCGGTTCACGGCGCCGGGGACGGCCGCCTTCTGCGCGGCGTCGGCGCGGCGGATCGCGTCGATCACCTCCGCGAGGGCGAGCTGGAGATCCATCGGGACGTCGGCGGCGTCCGCGA
>JAUHYN010000039.1 GCA_030426505.1 bacterium
GAAAAAGGGCTGGTAATCGGCGGAGGCGAAGCCGCGCAGTTCGTGCCGGCTCCAGTCCGACCGCAATTCGATCTCCGGGGCGAACCGGTAGTAACTGCCGCTGACCGCGTTCGCGGTCGCCGTGAAGACATTGTTCGAGAAGCCCAGAAACGCCTCGATCGCCGGGTACAGCAGGAAGGATCCGACCCGGATGCCCAGCGGCGGCGCCCTCTCCCAGTGCGACATCGACATGATCCGCATGTGGATCGACTCCGGCGCCGCCCAGTGACGCGCCCCACGATCTGATCGGTACGGATCGAGGACTGTGCCTGGGCGTCACACGGCGCTTGGGCACGGGTGTCGCGACGGCGACTCGCCCGCGGTCGATCTCACGAGCCGCACGACCTGGCCCGACGGTTGCTCTACGCACCGTCCAATGTTCCGAACCTCGATAGTCCGAAGCACACTCTGCCTCGCCGGGTCCCTCGCCCTCTTCGCCTGCCCCGGCCCCTCCGACGACGACGACGGCGGCAACGCCCCCAAGCCCCTCCTCCCCATCGAGACCACGAGCGCCCTCACCGCCGCGAACGCCAACCTGCGCGCGCTGAGCCTCGGCGTCGCGAAGAGCAGCCTCTTCCTCGAGAGCTCCGACTTCCTCGGCAACGTCCTGTCCGGCGACGCGCCGATGATCTGCGACGAAGAAGGCAACTGCGAACCCGCCGACCCGGCCACGCTCGAAGACCGCGCCGAAGAGATGGCCGACTACGTCGCCGAGCGCATCCTCAACGAGGTCAACGTCGAGACCAACGAGCCGACCAAGATCGTCCTCCGCCTGAAGGCCGAGTCGATCTGCGCCAACGGCACCGACGACGGCGGCGCGCCGATCGTCGACGAAGACTGCGCCGCGCGCCTCGCCGCGAACCCGATCCGCGCCGAGCTCACGCAGCGCACCGAGGGCGACATCGACGTCGCGTTCCTCTTCGGCGCCCAGTCGATCCGCCCCGTCGAGCTCGAGCTGTACCGCTCGCGCCTCGCCGCCGTCGCCGACATCGGCGCGATGGTCCAGGCCGCCGAGATCGTCTCCACGATCCTCGACGAGCCGATCGAAGGCCTCGACGGCGAGCTGAGCGGCAAGCTCCGCGTCGAGCTCCGCGAGAACCGCGCGCTCGACTACACGGTCGCGACTTCCATCCTGTCGCCGGTCCGCTTCTCCACCACGATCGACGGCGAGCCCCTCTCGTTCTCGGCCGCGACCGCTTCGCCGCTCGCGTCGGTGCGTATCGACGGCAACTCGCAGACCGTCACGACGATCACCGACAGCGGCGCGATCGACCTCTCGCTCCCGCTCGGCGCGCTCAGCACGACGACCGTCTGCTCGACCGACTCGAACGGCGAGACCACGTGTGAAGAGGTCCGCGACGAGAACCCGCTCATGGGCCAGATGGACATCCACCTCCCGGGCGTCAACGGCCAGGTCACGCTCGACGCGAGCGACTCCGTGAAGATCACCGGCTTCGGCTACGACGACGCGATGACCGTGAAGGTCGACGGCGTCCAGATCCTCAGCATGGACCTCAACGCGAACAACGGCCGCACGCTCGACGCCGAGCTCAGCGGTAGCGAAGACGGCTTCGTCCTCGCGGTGAAGCCGCTGATCGACCTCGTGATCGACGTCGACGCCTCGAGCCTGATCGATCAGCTCGAAGGCGTGCCGGCGAGCGCCGCGTCCGACACGATCCGCATGCGCCTCGACAGCGACAGCAACCCGGCGATCCGGATCGCGGCGTTCGACGACGCGCCCTCCACCGGCGAAGAGCCGTCGCGTACGGCCTCCGCGTTCGAGGTGCTCCGCGGCCGCTTCTCGCTGTCGTCGCGCGCGGCGAACACCGAGGTCGTGGTCGAAGCCGGCCAGTGCCTCATCGCCACCGAGCCGACCTCCGAGGAGTCGGAGCAGCACCCCTTCGAGCTCCTCTCGGGCGGCGCCTGCGACTGAATCGACCGAATCACCTGCGAATCCGCGTGTCGCTCCCTCGCGCGGACCTCGGCTAGCCAGGCCCGCGCATCCGAACTCCCCGGATGCGCGGGCCTCGGTGCCATGGCACAGTGACTCCGTGCGCCGCGCGCTCTTCGGACTCCTCTTCGTCACCGGCTGTCACTCCGCCCACCCGGCCGGCTGGCCCGACGCGCCCGACGACACCCAGTCGATGCTCCTCGGTCTCGTGCTCCCGCGCGGCGGGCTGCGCGTGCAGGCGTTCGAGTGGCCCGACGATCGCCCCGCGACGTTCGACGCCGCACGCAACACCGACGTCACGGTGCTCTACTACCCGGAGACGCTCGACACCCTCGGCATCAACCCCGGCGCCGTCCCCGACGCGCGCGGAGAGATGAACACGCGGCGCCTCCCCCGGTCCGAGACCACGTGGGCGTCCACCGTGCGCGCGGACGGCCTGGATCCCTGGGAGCGACGCACCGCTCTCGACGCCGAGCTCGACGAGTTCCGGATCGCCGGCGGCTCCGTCGGCGTGTGCGCGGAGTCGGGCGGGTGCTTCGTCACCGCCGCGGACGTCGCGAGCGGGAGCTGCGCGGCGACCTGCCCGGCGCCGACCTCCGCGGGCACACCGATGCCCCCGATGGCGCCCGCGGCGCCGATGTTCGGGACGTGCCCGACCGGCTGGCGGACCGTACCGGTCGATGGCATCGACACCTGCCAACCCCCCGAGCGGACGTGCGCGGGCGATCAGTTCATCGGCGACGACGACTGCAGCGTCGTGGGCAGCGCGTGCGAAGCGGACGGGTGGCCCGCGATGGTGCCGCAGGATCGCCCGGTGCGTTACGTGGACGCGGCCGTGGCTCCAGGCGGCGCGGGGACGCGGAACGATCCACACGACACGATCGCCGCCGCGCTGAACGGCGCCCCCGCGCTGGTCGGCATCGTCCTCCGCCGCGGCACGCACCCCGCGGGCGCGAACAACTTCACGGGCGTCGTGGAGTTCGTGGGCGGCTGCGCGAGCGAGACCACGATCCAACTCGACGGCACGTGGACCGTCGAAGGCGCCGCGTCCGAGCTCGCGTTCTCGGACGTGACCGTGACGGGAGGGGCCCCCGCCGTCGAGGCGCGGACCTCCGCGCACGTGATCGCCGAGTCGACGATCTTCTCCGGCGGCGGCGCCGGCGGAACGCCCGCGCTGCGCGGCGGCGATCTCTCGCTCACGCGCGTTGTCGTGCGCGACACGCAGGGCATCGCGGTCTACGTCGCGGACGGCACACTGATCGCGACCGACGTCGTGGTCCGCGACAGCGCGAGCACCGGCTTCCGCGTGGAGGGCACGACCATGGCCACGCTCGACGACGTGGCCGTCGAACGCACCGATGGGGCGGCGCTGCAGGTGCTCGCCGGCGCGGACGCGACGCTCACGCGGGGGTACCTCGCGGAGGCCGTCGGCAACACGGTCTCGATGAGTGGAGCGGACGCCGCGCTCTACGACGTGGTGATCGCGGACGGACAGCCGCGCGACGAGCGCCTCGGGATCGGCGTCCTCGCGATCGACGGGAGCACCGTCCTCGTGGAGCGCGCGACGATCCTCCGCGCGACGACCGCGGCCGGCTGGTTCGAGGCCTCCACGGCGACGTTGCGCGACGTCGTGGTGCGGGAGGTCTTCGCGGAGCCGGACCGCGGCTGGCACGGGATGGCGGTCGCGGCCACTCGCGGGACGAGTCTCACGTTGGAGCGGTTCGACGTCGCCGACTCGCACCGCTGGGGCGTCCTCGTGGAGTCGCGATCGGACGTCGACGCAGACGACCTGGCGATCCGCCGGGTCCAGCGGGGCCTCTCCGGTGACACGAACAGCGTCGGTATCGAGATCCGGGGCGGTGCGTCGGCGGTGATCGATCGCGTCGTCGTCGAAGGCGCGTACACCACCGCGCTCGCGTTCGACGATGGCGAGCGCGAGGATCAAGCCGACTGCTCGACGGACGTGCGGACCGGGATGTTGCGCGTAACCGACGCCGACCTGAGCGGCACGGAGGCGCTGAGCCCGCTCGCGGGGATCGAGGCGGGCTGCGACTCGGAGATCACGTTCGAGCGCGTGCGTATCCGCGGGATGCGCGGCTACGGCGTCGACTTCACGCAGAGCGCCAAGATCACCGCGTTCGATCTCGACATCGAGGGCTCGCGCGTCCGCAACATCGACGCGTACTACGACGCGCGCCTCACCGGCACCCGCGTCCGCCTCGTGGGCGCGAGGCACGCCCTGCGCGCGGACTTCCGCGGCGTCGTCGATCTCACGAACGCGTTCATCGACTGCGGCGGCGAGCCCGGGACGCTCGGCATCCTCCAGAACAACTTCGGCGAAGTCGAACTCGAGGCCTTCGAGATCTCCAACTGCGAGGTCGCGGTGTATGGGCTCTTCTCGGAGTTCGTGGATCTCGCGGACGGCTACATCCACGACAACACGATCGCGATCGAGACCGACGCGGGGATCGAGAAGTTCCTGCTGCGCGTGCGGTACCAGGACAACGGCGCCCTGACGGCGCCGTACGATCCGGATCGGATTCGGTGAGCCATGCGACGCCTCTTCTTCATCTTTGCCATCGCCACGGCCTGCACGGGCGAGTCCCTCCAGCCGGGCGCCGCGCCTGACGCGGGCGCGGTCGACTCCGGCGCCTCGAGCGAAGGCCCGCGCGACGCAGGCCCCGAAGTCGCGACGAGCACGGTGTGCGGCCCCACGCGCCCCTTCTTCGAGGGACCGCTGTGCGGCGACGAGCGACCGTGTGTCGTCGCCGTCGAGGAGACGGTCGCGGTCGCGCCAGTGCAGGGCGAGATGCCCGCGCTCGCGCTCGACGCCTCGGACCAACCGATCGCGCTGTACGCGGTCACCGATGGCACCCCGAGCCGCGCCGTCATCGCCCGCCGCGATGATGGCGGGTGGCGCGCCGAGTTCGCGCCGTTCACCCTCTCGCGCGGGGCGATCGCCTTCGCCGACGACGTGATCACGGTGCTCGCTTCCGAGCACTCCCTGAACCGTGATTGGACCCGCGTCTGGCGGCGCGAGTTCGGGACGTGGCGCGAGGGCCCCGCGCTCGACGTGCTGCTGCTGGAACGCGTCGGCATCCACGTGGACGACGCGGGGTGCTTGCATACGATCGGAAGAGCTCCAGATCCGTGGCGTCTCGTCCACGCGCGGCGACACGCGACGCACGGGTGGGAAGAGATCGACACCGGGCTGAACGGGATCGGCAACTTCGCGATCGCGCGCGACGGCACCCTGTACATCGCCTTCCAGTCCGGGCCGACACTGGACCTCTGGCCCCGCCAGGCCGGGACGTCGGGGCCGATCGTCTTCGAGGGCGACAACATCGACCACGCGCGCGTCGTCGCCGTGGACACGCCGACGTTGATCTACAACCGCCTCCACCGGCAGGACGTCTGGGTGCCGTCCATCGACTTCGCGCGCCCCAGCGGCGCCGCGTGGGACATCCGCACGCTGAGCGAGGGCGATGGGACGGGATGGGAGCACTGCACTCGGCCGCCCACCACCGCGGGCGAGGTGTGTCGCCGCGAACGAACGGAGCAGGTCTTGCTCGACACGGTCGCGTCCGGCCGGGGCGACGTCCGGGTGCTGAGCGCGAGCACACGCGTGATCCACGACCTCATCACCGACTGCCGCGGCCCCGAGGGTTGTCGGTGGTGGGGCGGCGACATCGAACGCGAGGTCGAGCTCCAGCTCCTCGCCCCCGACTCGGCCGAGGCCACGACGGTGGTCTCGGGAGCAGACATCCGCGCCGCGGCCGCCCGCGTCGATCGTCGTGGCCGGATCCACGTGCTCGCCCACGTCGCGGTCGAGGCGGGGATCGAGCTGCGCTACTGGCTGCTCACGGACTGAGCGATCACAAGCAAACGCCGAAGCCGAGGCCGATGCTGCTGCACTCGAACCCGGCGGTGCTGCACTCCGGGAACGTGAGGTCGCACGGCTCCATGCACGTCGGCGTTCGGTCCACGATCTTCACGCACACGCCGCCCTCGGCGCACGGGTCGTTCGTGCAGTCGCCGCCGATCGCGGTGGGCCCGGTGGTGACGCAGCGGACGTCGGTGCCGTCGATCGAGCAAGTGCGATCGCTGCCGCAGTCGTCGACGAGCGGGTTGCACGAGGCCATCGACGCCTGACACACGCCGAAGTTGAAGCCCTCGAGGCCGGTGCAGACGTCGCCGGACTCCGCGCACGTCCCGATCGCGACGTCGCACGGCGCGAGGCAGGTCGGCCACGGGCGGTCGGCGAGGTTCGCGCAGACGAGGCCCTTCTCGCAGAGCTCGTACGAGCAGTCGCCGCCGACGCCGGTCGACCCGGACGGGATGCACACGGCTTCGCCGGCGCGAATCGAACACGCCTCGTCGTCGCCGCACGGATCCTGGTTCGGGTCGCACTGGATCCCGGCGCCCACGCAGACGCCGTAGTCGTAGCCGCGCAGGCCCATGCACATGTAGTTCGGCGAAGAGCCCGGCAGGCCCGCGCACGCGTCTTCCTGTTCCGGATCGCAGACGCGATAGCAGCTCGCGCCGTCGTCCTTCGGGAGCGCCGCGCACGTCAGGCCGTCGCCGCACTCGAACGAACCCGGGTTACACGGCTCCTCGATCTGCAGGTTGATCTCGAGGCTCCGGCACACCGCGGAGTTGTCCTTCGGCTCCCACACGCAGGACTGCTGGTCGACGCACCCGGCGTTGTCGAGCGGCTCGCACTCGAACACCGGAGGCATCTCCATCTCCTCCATGCGCATCATCGGATCGTCCTGGGCGGGGTCATCGCCGACCGCCGACGGGTTCGTCGGCGTGGTGTCGATGCACGCCATCGGCGCGAGGAAGAGCAGGGTCGCGAGCTTCAGTTTCGACATCTTCACCCTCCTCACCACGTGGCCGGGAACTCGCGGCGGAAGTAGTACGCCGGTTTGTCGTTCTCGGGGATGGCCTTCACGGTCTCGCGGCGCGACACGTAGTCGAACTCGCTGATCGGGAGCCGCGTCTGGTCGATGAACGTGAGCTCGAAGACGTTGTAGTTCCCCTCCGTGCCGTCCGACAGGAGCGGGCGGCGGAAGAGGATGTTCGAGACGTTGAAGTTGTAGCAGCTGCGCACCTTGGGCGCGCCGCCCGCCACCGGATCCTCGACCTGGAACTCTTGCCCGCGGTGTACGTTGAACGCGTACGCCTCGCGGAACCACGCGGGCTCGCGGTGGTGCGGGTCCATGCCCATCTCGATCTCCGCCTTGCTGTCGAAGCCGTCGCCATCACCGTCGAGCGCGGCGTCCGTCGGGTCGTTCGGGTTGAGGCCGTAGCGGAGCTCCACGTAGTCGGAGACACCGTCGCGATCCGTGTCGACCACGAGGTGGTCGGTGCCGATGAAGTCCTCCTCGGCGTCGGTGAGCCCGTCGCCGTCGGTGTCGAATTCGTCGGGGACGATCTTGCCGAGCTGCACGAGCATCCCGTCCTGCGCGAGCGTGGGATCCACGGCCGGTCGGTCGTAGATCGTGAGCGGCGCGGGGTCGTTGCTCGCCATGCCGAGCGAGTACTCGACGAGGTCCGAGATCCCGTCGCCGTCGGTGTCGGCGGAGAACATGCTGCTGTCGTGCGGGTCCGACGGGTTCGGCGCGGTGCTCTCGATGAAGTCGGGGAGGCCGTCGCCGTCGGAGTCGCGCGCCATGACCATCTCGCCGTCCTTGTAGGAGGCCTTGAGGTGGTGGTGGATGAACGCGAAGCCGCTGCGGTTCACGAAGACCTTGCGCAGCGTGGGGAGGTCGAGCTGGAAGTCGAGGTCACCCGGGTCGGTCACCTCGGTGTACTGGCCGTGGCCCCAGTTGTCGGCGTCGCAAGGCAGCATGCCGTTGCCTTCGGCCATGTTGCGGAGGAGCGTCGACGCCTCCGGGTCCGGGCCGCCCACGTTGATGAAGTACGTGTTGAGCCACTCGATCATCGTGTTGAGCGGCTGGAACGCCTTGTAGCCGTTGCAGCCCGTGATGCGGTCGCGGACCTTCGGGACGTTCGCCTGAAGCGCCTGGTCCTCGTTGCCGCCCTCGGGGACGTTCGGCCGACCGTCGGTGACGAAGATGATGCCGTAGCGCGTGCCCGGGATCTGATCGGGCTGACGCATGTCTTCGTCGATCGCGTCCCACGCCCACTCGAGCGACTCCTGGTAGTTCGTCGCGCCGTCCTGGACGGTGTTGTTCGCGGCGAGCGCTTGGAGCGCGCTGGCGATGCGGTTCGGGTCGTTGGTGAAGTCCTGGCCGAGGCCGTCGAGCGGGAAGACGGTGCCGCCGAAGCGCAGGAAGCCGAAGTACACGCTGCGGTCGCCGGCGTAGCGATTCACGAGCTGCTGCACGGCCTGGATGCGGAGGCCGTTCGGGTCGCTGTTATCCATCGAACCCGAGTAGTCCATGATGATGAGGAGCTTGAACGGGACGGTGAGCTCCTTCGACGGGTTCGTGCAGAACACGTCGCCGACCCGGTAGCGGATCGTCTCGCCGGGCTTCGGCACGAAGCCCCACGTCTGCGTCGGCTCGACCGGCACCGGCCGCTCCAGCTCGACGGAGATCCGCTCGAGCTCGCCGGGCTTCCAAAGACGAACGTCGGTACAACCGATCGAGAGCACCAAGGCCAGGTAGACCAGTCTCTTCATTAGAACCTCAACACCGCGAAGTCGCCCTGACCCACGGGGGTGCGGCACTCGCTGGAGAGAATGGATGTGCCGTCGACCTCGGACGTGCAGTCCCAGAGGTTACGGCGATCGCGGATCGTGTAACCGAGCTCGCCGTCGCGGCGGCTGTCGGTCACGGCCCACGCGTAGGTGTCCTCGAGGATCACCGTGACGAAGGAGAGCTTCTCGCGGCCGCGCTCGTTCTCGACGACGAACGCGGTCTGCTCGACGGCGCGGAACCGCTCGGGCATCTCGTTGACGAAGCCGAGCGGCGCGACGGTGGTGCGCTCGACCATGGTCGGGTTCGCGACGCCCTCGACGCGCATGTCGGCGGAGGCGTCGATCGAGAGGCCGGGGACGACGGAGAGATCTTCGAGTTGGAGGCGGTAGTCGCCGTTCTCGTTCGCGAAGCCGCTGGAGTTGGTGACGCGCAAGGTGCCTTGCTTCTCGGGGAGGCACTCGAAGTCGATCTCGAAGCCGTTCTCGACCTCGCTCCGGCACTGCACGACGTCCTCCTGATCGAAGAGCGGAGAGCGGTTGAGGCCGGGGAGCTCGGCGGAGGCGACGGTCACGCCGGAGAGGACGGCGCGCGTCGCGAAGATCATGTACGCGAGCCCGAGGGAGTCGGTGGTCTCGAGCTCGCCGCTGGGGGAGTCGAGATCTTGTTCGACGCGATCGATGTCGTACGGCTGCAGCGCCCCGAGCGGCGTGCAAGCCGCGGTCGCGGCGACCGCACTCAGGACCACCGTCCGCAGAAGGGATGAAGCGCCCACGTCGCGATCATTTTCGGCGCCGCAGCTGGCGAAGTGCGACCTCATGTCCGACCAACATGACTGACCGTCGGTACAGAAAGCTACAGACCAAGGATCATTTGTGATTTCGAGGCACTTAGGCTCATCGGGGGGCGCCCCGGGGGGTCGGGGGATTCTCGACCTCGGCGGAGGTCGACCTACCTCGGCGTCACGCGACCGCGGCGGCGTCGGTGGGCGGCGCCCAGTCGGCGGACGGGCGTCCGAGGAGGTAGCCCTGGACGACGTCGCAGCCCTGGTGCCGCAGCGCTTCGAGCTGCTGCTGCGTCTCGACGCCCTCGGCGACGACCTCGAGGCCGAGCTGGTGCCCGAGGTGGACGATGGCGCCTGCGACGGAGCCCGCCTCCGTCGCGGGGCGATCGAGCGGCTTCACGAACGAGCGGTCGATCTTGAGCACGTCGACGTCGAAGCGCTCGAGGTACGCGAGCGACGAGTAGCCGGTGCCGAAGTCGTCGAGCGCAATGCGGACACCGAGGCTCGCGATCTCGCTGAGCGTCCGCGCGGTGCGCGACGTGTCGCGCATCAGGAGTGACTCGGTGATCTCGAGCTCGAGCGACGACGGGGTGATCTTCGATTCCGCGAGCGCCGACTTCACCGTCTCGACCAGACCGTCGGACTCGAACTGCTTCGCCGACAGGTTCACGGACACACGCATGTCCACCGCGCCAGCGCGGTTCCATTCGGCGAGCCGAAGACACGCTTCGCGCATCACGTACGCGCCCACGTCGACGATCAAGCCGCTCTCTTCGAGCAACGGGATGAAGTCACCGGGCGGGACGAGCGTCCCGTCCCTCCGCTGCCAACGTACCAACGCCTCGGCGCCTACGGCGCGACCGCTCTCGAGATCGAACTGCGGCTGGTAGTGCAGGATGAATCGATGCTCCTCCAGAGATGCGCGGAGGTCCGTCAGGAGTTGGTGACGTCGCGTGGAGCGCGGGTCGTCGATGTCGCGGAAGGAGCGGTAGCCGTTTCGCCCGTCGCGCTTCGCGGCGTACATCGCGAAGTCCGCGGATTTGACGAGCTGGTCCGCGGTCGTCCCTGCGTCCGGCGCGCACGCGATGCCGATGCTCGCGGAGATCGGCGCCATCGCGTCGCCGATCGGGATGGGCGGCGCGAGGCTGTCGAGAATCCGACCGGCGATGCGCTCGGGCGTGGCGGGGTCGTCGAAGTCGGAGACCAGGACCGCGAACTCGTCGCCGCCGAGGCGCGCGACGAGATCGTACTCCCGGACGGCCTCGCTGATGCGCGACGCGACGTCCCGGATCACCGTGTCGCCGGTGGCGTGGCCGAACGTGTCGTTGATCGCCTTGAAGCGATCGAGGTCGATGAACAGCAGCGCGACCGGATCGTTGGAGCGCTCTGCGCGGGCGAGCGCGACGTGGACGCGCTCGGTGAAGTGCGCGCGATTCGCGAGGCCGGTGAGCGCGTCGCGCGAGGCCATCGCGCGCATGCGCTGCTCCGTGCGCTTGCGTTCGACCGCGTAGCGAACGGTCCTCTTCAAGAGCTCGGGTCGCAGCTCCTCCTTCGGGAGGTAGTCCTGGGCGCCGAGCTGCAGGGAACGCATCGCGATCGTCTCGTCCTCGAGGCCGGTCAGCACGATCACGGCGGAGTCCTGCGAGGCCGAGGTGAGGTGGCGGACGCAGTCGAGCCCCTGCGCGTCGGGGAGCGTGAGGTCGGCGATGATGACGTCGAAGTCGCGTTCGCGCGCGATCGAGAGGGCCTCCTCGAGGCGAGTCGCGACGGTGACCTGGCTCGCGACGGAGGCGAGGTACTTCTGGACGACGCGGGCGTCCATCTCGCGATCCTCGACGAGGAGGATGGAGTGCCGTGCTTCGTGCGCGGCGCTGCGCAAGCTCTGTCGGACGCTCTCGGCGTGGACCGCGCGGGCCTTCTCGACCGAGGCCGCGATGGCCTCGACGTCCCAGGGCTTCGGGAGGATGTCGACGATGGCGGCGTCGCGCGCGATGTCGGACTTGAGGTCGAGGTCCGGGAAGCCGGTCACGATCAGACAGCCGAGGTGCGGTTGGATCTCGCGCGCCTTCGAGATGAGCGTGAGCCCATCGACCTTCGGCATCCTCAGGTCGGTGATCAGGACTTCGAAGTCGTGGGTCTGGAGGAGGCGCAGCCCCTCGTCGGCGCCGCCGGCCGTGAACACTTCCCAGCCCCGTCCGCGAAAGCGACGGAGGAAAGCGTTCCGCACTTGGAGCTCGTCGTCGACGAAGAGTATGCGCGGCTGACCGGACACCTGCCCCAGACGTTCGGTCGGTCGTCGCGAGCCCTTGAGAGACGAGCGGACGGGCGTTCAGTTTGATCCATCGACCCCGATTCGCATCTCAGAAGAAGTCGCCCGCAATTCTGGCGCATACATCGCGAAGCCCCGGGTGGGCATGGCGTGGAAGGTCCCGGGAATCTCGGCACGTAGACGATATTCCAAGAACAATCGGCCCTGCGCGAGGTGTCTCAGAAAAAAGATGACGCGGTCATCCCTGAGTTCCATGTTGGTCACTGCCTCGCCGTAGACCGTACCGCTCCGAAGCGCGACTGGCTCCATCCCGGCGGGCTTCGGATCCTCGAACGCGAGGAACGTGTAGTCGTTCTTCGAGGCGAGCTCGAGCTGGACGAGCAAGAGATCCCCGCTGTCCACGCGCGCCCCCGACTCGAGCGGGACCTTCCGATACGCGACCTCCTTCATCGCCTGCTGCGCGCCGTTGCGATCGAAGACGTCGTGCGTGCGGTCGTCGCGCACGAGGCGGTAGTACCGACGCTCCACGCGGATCTCGAGGCCCGACGGCGGCGCGTCCTCTTCGAGCGTGAAGTACGAGAGGTACGTGTTGAAGTACACGGCGCCGCGGCCCTTCTTCCGGAACGTGACCGTGTGCTCGCCCGCCGACACCGCGGCGCCCGACAGCCGCACCTCGCCGTCGAAAGTGAGGAGGTTCGTGTGGTCGATGTGGACCGACTTCTCGACCTTACCGTCGACGAGGATCTCGAGGTCGTAGTCCGTCTCGCTCACGCGACGCGCGCGCAGGTAGTGGCCGAACGCCGAGATCACGATCGCGGTGTCGCGCGTGGAGCGCCAGTAATAGCCGTGCCGCCGGTTGTGCAGGAGCCACTTCACGATCTTGGGCGCGGCCGGATCGTCGGGGCGAATCGTCGTGAGCGCGCGGAGGTACGTCGCGTTCGACTCGATGTCGCTGTTGTACCAGTACCACCAGCCTCCGACGCTGGTCTCGAGCCAGGCCGTCTCGTTCTCCGGGTCCTCCTTCATGAACTGAGCGGCGTTGCGGAGCACGACGCGGGCGTCGTCCTTGGCGTCCGCGGTCCACAGCGCGAGCGCGAGCAGGCTCTTGCCGTAGACGGAGAGATCACCGCACCGCTCGTAGAGGAGGTCCATCAGCTCCGCGTTCGGTCGCGCGTGGCGCGCGAGCACGTACGCGAGGAACGCCTCCGTGTCCGACGCGCGGTGCTTCGACCCTTCGTAGAGCGCGAGGTGCCCCGGCACCAAACGCTCGAGCGCTGCGACACCGCGCGCGACGAGCGTCGCCGGCAGCGCGACGTCCGCGTCGCGCGCCTCGGCCAGGCCCCACAACACGTACGCGGTCGTGTAAACCGAGCTCTCGTCGCCGCCCCACCAACCCCAACCGCCGTCGGGGCGTTGGAGCTTCGCGATGCGCGCGAGGCCGGCGCGGACGATCGCCTCCATCTTCGCGTCGTCGTAGACCGGGTTGTCGAGCAGGTGCGCGTACTCGCGCGCGCGTCGGCGGTCGTAGCCCGCGCCCGTCGCGTCGAGCGCCTGTGGATCGAGGCTCGCGCGGATCCGCTTCAGTTCCGCGAGGGAGACGCCCCCCGCCTGCTGCAGCGTCTTCTTCGCGATCACCGCCGGGACGAAGCGGCTCATCGTCTGCTCGGTGCATCCGTACGGGTACTCGAGCAGGAACGGCAGCGCGTCGATCATCGCGGTCGCCAAGGACGGCGCCGCGCGAATCACCAGCTCGGTCTGCTCAGGCCGGCGCTCCTCGGGGACCTTCACCACGACCGAGGCCTCCGCCTCACCCGTCGAGAACGGAATGCTCCCCACCGCCGCGTCCGTCTTCGCGAAGCCATGCACGAGCACCGGGAAGGTCATCTCCTTCGCGTCGGACTCCACGCCCGTCAGCGCCGAAACGCGGACACGCGCCTCCCCCTCGCCGCGCACCTTCACGCGGAAGTCCACGCGGCGGTGCTCGCCGGCCGGCACCTCCACCTGCCTCGACGCCGAACCCTCCAGCGCCAGGAACGCCTCGGTGACGTCGAGCTTCACATCGACGTCCTGCGAATCGGGGAGGCGGTTGTGGACGACGGCGCTGATCGCGACCTCGTCCCGCTCGCGGAAGAACCGCGGCGCCTGGAGCTGGACGAGGAGCTTCTTGGTCGTGACGATCGACGTGGCCGCCTGTCCCGCGCGCGTCCTATCGCTCAGGCCGATCGCCTTGACGCGCCACGTGGTGAGGTTGTCCGGGAACGTCCAGTCGATGCGGGCCTTGCCGTCCGCACCGGTGCGCACGACACGCCACGCCGCGGTGTCGGCGAAGTTCTTCCGAACGCGCGGCTCGACCGGCGCGGAGCTCTCGCTCGTCTCGCCGCCTTCCTTGTCGTCGGCGGGCGCGAGGTCGTGCCGGAAGTCCTTCGAGGCCTCGCGCTTCTTCGCGCCCACGCGCCCGTCCGCGAACGCATTGGCCTGGCGCGCCGGGAGCTCCTCCGCGACCGAAGCGTCCTCGTCGCGGACATCCAGCTTCACCTGGGCCTGCTTGTTCAGGCGCGCCTCCGAAGCGCGCAGCGCCGAAGTGAGCGCCCACGTCGCTTGCTGCGCCGGCGTCGCGACGTTCTCGAATGGACCGAGCCGCGCCGCGAGGCTGCTCGAAGACGCCGCGCGGTGGTGCCGCTTCTGCCCCCAGAACGCGACGCGCGGATCACGCGTGAGCTCGGGCTGGATGTAGAGCACGGCGCGATCGAACACCGACACCGCGACCAGCGCGGACACCGGGGCGCCCGCGTCGTCCTTCGTGGTGATGTCGAGCGACGCCGGCGCGCCCGCGCGCGCCTCCGTAGCGGAGGGCGTGAGCTCGATGTCGAGGTTCGCGGCGGGCGGCGGGACGAAGATCTCGCGCACTTCCTCCGAGAGGCGGCCCTCGCCCACGACCACCGCCTCCACGAAGAAGTTCGGGACGTGCCGCTCGGTGATCTCGACCTCGACGATCTTCGTCTTGCCCTCGAGCGCGATGACTCGCGGCGACTCCAACGCGCCACCGTCGACGAACGACGAGAACAGCACACTCGCGCCCGCGACGTTCGAGCTGATCAACAGCTTCGCCGTCTCGCCGATCGCGTACGTGCGTTTGTCCGTGATGACTTCGAGGTGATTGAACTTCGCTTCGGCGCCCTCGAACCGCGCGCCCCACACCCAGACGAGCGCGCTCCCCTGCACCTCTTCGCCGTCCGCGTCGGGCGCCGTGTACGTGAGTCGATACTGTCCCGGGGCCCCGACGTCCCACTTCGCGCGCGCCGCGCCGTGTTCGTCGGTCGTGACGTCGTCCTCGAACACGGGCGCCTCCACGACGTCGTCGCCGTTGGTCCCGGTGAACCGCACGCGCGAGATCGTGAAGCGCCCTTCGCGCCCGGCGACCGGCGAGTCATCGAACCGGAGCGCCTTCGCGTCGAGCGTCATCGTCTCGCCCGGCCGGTAGTAGCCGCGGTCCGCCGTGAGCGACACGAAGAACGCGTGCCGCGTCGCGACGATCGCGCCCGTCCCGACGATCGTCCGTCGCGTGGAGTCCGTGACCTCGGCCTCGACCGTGAACTCCTGATCGTGATCGCCGTAGAGGCGCGCCGCGCGCGTGGTGTCGATCTCGACTTCGAGCGAGCCGTCCGCGCCGAGCGTGCCGCGCCCCTCCATCACCAGCTCGCGCCGCGGCTCGGGCGCCGGGCCCCACCACGGGTACCAGACCCACGGACGCGGGCCCCACGCGTCCCACCAGTCGAACCACGGGTACGCGTAGTAGCAGCGGCCGTAGCCCGCGCCGTACAGCCAGTCCCAACGCCCCGGCGCCACGTAGCGGTGATCGTGGTCCGCGCGGTGGATCTTGTAGTGGATCTGGGCGCCCGCGACCGGCCCGCCGAACAGGTACGTCGCCGCGATCTTCACCGGGATCTTCGCGCCGAGGCGCGCGGGCCCGTCACCGACCGACACCGAGACCTCGAGCTCCGGCGCCTTGTACTCCTCCACGCGGAACTGCCCCTGGGACTGCACGCCGCGCCCGTCCGCGCGAACGTGGACGCGGTAGAGGCCGAGCGGCGCGTCCTTCGGGAGCGTGTACTCGAACGAAGCGCCGCCCGAGTCGGCGGCGCGCCTCGCATCATGAACGCGCGCGCCCTTCGGATCGAAGACCTCGATCGAGATCTGCTTCACGTTCGCCGCGGGGAGGTATGCGCCGCGGTCCCTGCGACGCGCCCACGCCATGAGCTTCACGACGTGCTCCGGCCGGTACACCGGGCGGTCCGTGTAGACGAGGCCGACGTCGGCGTTCGAGAAGTGCGACGGTGAGTACGAGTAGTAGAAGCCGTCCGCGGCGAACGCGAAGCGCTCCCCGACCTTCGCGGTGAGCAAGCGTTGCCGCTGACGACGCGGGATGCGCGCGATCCCGTCCGCGCCGGTCTTCGCCTCGTGCTCGACGTAGCGGCGCGTACTCGTCGCGTCCTTGTAGTGCGTCCAGTAGTCGAAGGCGCGCACCTCGGCGCCGGCGATCGGCGCGCCCGTCCGCGCGTCGACGACCCAAGCGATCGGGCCCTTCGGCGTGCCCTTCTCGACGATCGCGGTCTCGGTCAGCAACACGATGCCGCGCCCGAGCCGCTGCGCCCGCCCCTCGTCCGAGTAGAGCGAGACGACCCAGAAGCCATCGCGCTCGACCGGGACCTCGATGTTCGACTTCGTGAAGCGGCGCGTCCCGTCGTCGGCGACTTCGACGACGAAGTCCTCGGCCTCGCCTTCGCGGGCGTGACGCACGCTCTCGTGGTCGGCGTACAAGTGATACGCGACGTTCGACAGGTGGTACTTCGGGTCCTCGTCGCTCTTCCACGTCGCCTCGAAGCCCTCGATGAGGCGCCGCGTGTCGAAGCGCTCGGCGCGCCCGTAGAGCGTGGTGACGTTGCGGTGCGAGATCTCGACGTTCGCCGCGCGCCCGGCGGGCTGCACGCTGGTCCCGATCACCACCGCCTCCTTCTGGCGCAACAGCTCGAGGCCCTGCTTCGCGGTCGCCGCGAGGCGCCCGTCGGGGCTCCATTCGATATAATCGGCGTACGCTTCCGCCGCGCGGTCGTACTGCTCGCGCGTCTGATAGAACGAGGCGCGCGCGAGGCGCGCGTCGTGGACGACGTCGGCTTCGGGGTAGCGCTCGATGACGCGGTCGAGGAGGCGGATCGTCGACTCGTCGTCGGGCACGCGGTAGCGGCCGACGTGCGTGGCGATCAGCCCGAGCACCTGATCGTCGTCGAGCTCGTAGAGCGGCGTGGCGTCGATCGTCGCGGCGTACGGCGTGCGGCCGTTCCACCACCACCCGCGCAAGCGCGTGAGGCGATTCGCTCCGTGTCGCGCCTCGAACATCAGCGCTTGTTGGTAGACCGCGCCCGCGGCGAACCGGTGATCTTCGGTGTCGTCGATCCTCGTCAGCTCGTGCGCGAGGAACTTGATCTTCGCGGTGGTGTCGAGGTCCGCGGCGTAGGCCTCGGGCCGCTCGGTGAAGACCACGCGCCCCTCGGCGTCGACCGGCACGCCGCGGGGCTCGCTGCGGTACAGCAGCGCGCGGCGGTAGCGACCGACGCCTTCGTCCGCGCCGTGTTCGTCTTCGCGATCGTCGTCGCCGTCGTCCCACGCGTCGTACCAGTAGCCCCACGTG
>JAUHYN010001087.1 GCA_030426505.1 bacterium
CCAGGGGCAGACGAAGGGGCGCCTGAACAACCCGGAGGCGCAGAACCTGATCGAGAACCTCGTGCGGCCGCGTCTCGAACAGTGGCTCCTCGAGAACGGCTCGTCGGCGGACGCGATCTGCGATCGTGTGGAGCTGTCGGCGCGCGCGCGTCAGGCGTCGCGCGTGGCGGCGCAGCAGGTCCAGCGCAAGTCGGCGGTGTCGCACCGGCTGAACCTCCCCGGGAAGCTCGCGGACTGTTCGAGCACGAACCCGCGGGACTCGGAGCTGTTCATCGTCGAGGGCGACTCCGCCGGAGGCAGCGCGAAGATGGGCCGCGATCGCAGGACGCAGGCGATCCTCGCGCTGCGCGGCAAGGTGCTCAACACGATGCAGGCGTCGCTCGCGAAGGTGCTCGAGAACAAGGAGATCGGGAACATCGTGTCCGCGCTCGGCTGTGGGATCGGCCCGAAGCTCGATCTATCGAAGCTGCGCTACGACAAGGTCTTCCTGCTCACGGACGCAGACTCCGACGGCAACCACATCGCGACGCTGCTGCTCACGTTCTTCATGAAGCACATGCCGCAGCTCGTGGAGGGCGGGCACGTGTACCTCGCGCAGCCACCACTGTATCGAATCGATGCGGCGAAGGAGACGTACTGGGCGGTCGACGACGCCGAGCGCGCGAAGATCGAGAAGTCGATCCCGAAGAATGCAAAAATCGAGATCAGCCGTTTCAAGGGCCTCGGTGAGATGGACGCGGACCAACTCAAGATGACGACACTCGACCCAAATCGTCGGCGCGCCCTGCGCGTCCTGCTGGACGAGGACGGTCGCACGGTGATGCAGGCGTTGATGGGCAAGGACCCTGCGCCGCGGTACCAGTTCATCATGGAGAACGCGGCGATGACCGACGCGGACGCCTTGGACGTATGAGACACGCGTCTCGAACTGAGGCGGATCCGTGCAAACCTGTCGCCTCGCGCGGCGCACTCTTCGGCCTGTCAGCGAGGACTACGAACTTCTACTACGTTGCGCGCAAAAGTCGCGCGGCCGCATGCTTCGCGTCCCGACATGAGTAGCTCGAGCGCGCCCACGGACACCGCTGATCTCCTGACCGAAGCGGAGCAGCTGGTCGAGTTGGGGCTCGAGCGCTACGGGCGCAATCAGACGACGCAAGCGATTCGATGTTGGGAGCGCGCGCTGGAGCTCGACCCCTCGAACGCGCGCGCGCTCGACTACCTCAACGCCGCGGGGTGGACGGGGCACAGCCCGACGCCCTCGGAAATCGTCGAGCGCCTTTGCCGGCGGGTCGACCAACTGATCGAGGACGGCGACGACGAGGTCGCGCTGTCGAAGATCCAGGCGCACCGCGACGACCCCGCGAAGTACGCCGCGCTCCAGACGCGGCTCGAGCACGTGAGGAGCCGCCTCGTTCGTCGCTACGAGCGCGCGATCGGCGACGTCGACGCGCTCGTGCGGTACGACTTGGAGCTACGGCCGCGCCTCGAGAGTGATCACGAGCGACGCATCGCCGCGCTCGCCCACGGCCGCGCGAGCGCGAGAGAGATCATCGACACCTGCGGGCTCGATCCGCTCGACGCCTCACGCGCGCTGGCGAACATGATCGGTCGAGGCGCGCTCGCTTCGCACAGAGACAATCCACCCGCGACTTCGGTCGCGACCACGAAAGGAACAGAATTGCCCAACGTACAGGAGAGCCTCCGAGAGGCCATGAAACTCGATGGCGCGATCGCCGTCGCGCTCGTCGACTACGACAGCGGCATGACTCTGGGGACCGACGGAGATCCGAACCTCTTCAACATCGAAGTCGCGGCCGCCGGCAACACGCAGGTCGTGCGCTCGAAGATGGAAGTGATGCGGCAACTCAACATCGGCGGCGGGATCGAAGACATCCTCATCACGCTCGACGACCAGTACCACCTCATCCGCCTCCTGCGTGGCTCGAAGCTGTTCCTGTACCTCGCGCTCAACCGAAGCCGGGGCAACCTCGGCATGGCCCGCCACCGCCTCAAGGCGATCGAAGAAGGCCTCGTGATCTAGGGGAGCCTTCAGCAACCAGCGTACAGCGCGCAGCAAGATCTCCCGCGCGAGAGATCTAGTTCGTCCGGCAGATCCCCGGCCGAGAGACCGGATTCCCCGCGTTCTCCGTAATCACGACGGACTCCGAAGAAGCGTCCCAGACGACGCTCAACCCATTCCACAGGTCCCCCGGCACCAGCCGCTTTCCCCCGCTCTCGGGGAATGTCGCGACGACCTCCCCCCGCACCCAGACCTGGAGCGTGGCGTGGACGTTCACGCCGATGTTCCGGCTGTCGCAGTAGTGCGCGAAGACCTCGTAGGGGCCGGTCGGTTCGGGGGCGTCGAGGCTGATGATCTCCGGGCCCTCGCCGCTGACGACGTCGCGGTCGAGGGAGGGATCGTCGAACGGGCTCATCGCGTCGTTCCAGTTGGGCGCGCGGTTGAACGAGCTGCAGTCGGAGCCGGTCGACGTGCCGATCTGACCGCTACCGTAGTCGCCGACCGATCCGCCGGGGCGGACCAGGTGGAGGTCGACGTCGGTGCCGACGTCCCAGACGAGCCGCACCTCGAGGTCCTTCGGTCGGACGACGATGCGCGACTCGGGGCGATCGAGGCTGTCGAGCCCGCGCTCGTCGCGGACGATCAAGCGGTACTCGTAGCGCCCGACGCGATCCACCTGGAGGTCGCCCGTCGCGCCGCGCCGATCCTGCAGATCCGCAGAAGACTGGAACAGCCCCGCCGCGCCCATCGGCTTCTCGATCAGCATCCAACGGTAGCTGTCGATCCGACCGCCTTCGGGATCCGAGCTCTCGCGCCCGTCGAAGTTCAGCGCGCGGCGCACGCCGGCGGAGGCATCGCGGAACGTCGGGACGCCCTCGCAGCCAGCGGTCCCGGCCATGCGCTCGCACGCCCAGGCGATCGCGCGGGGCGCGAGGTTCGCGGTGCCGACGACCTCGACCTCGGTGGTCGGCTCGTCTTCGTCGTCGCTGCTGATGGTGACCAGTGCGCGGTCGCTCCCGAGGTCCACCGGCGAGTACTCGACCTCCACGATCGTCGACGTCAGCGCAGCGATCGTCCCCTGCGTGAACGTCCCCGGGACGAGGCGCAGGTCCGCGGACGTCGAAGTCCAGGTGACCCGCGTGACCGTGAGCGCGTCCTTGCCGACGTTCTTGATCTCGATCGCGCGCCGCGGCGCGGTCCCCTCGTTGACGATCCCGAAGTCGACGCGCATCGGGA
>JAUHYN010001088.1 GCA_030426505.1 bacterium
GTCTGCAATGGCCGCAGCGAGATCCAGTCGGTGAAGATCGAAAAGGAGGTCGTCGATCCCGAAGAGATCGAGATGCTCCAGGATCTGATCGCCGCCGCGACGAACCAGGCCATCCAGCGCGCGAACGAGATGATGCAGTCGGAGCTGTCCAAAGTGACCGGCGGCATGCAGCTCCCCGGCATGTTCTGATGCCCGGTCCGGCCGACGAGCGGCGCGTCGATCCGATCGCGCGACTCATCCAGGCGTTCTCCCGGCTCCCCGGCATCGGGGAGAAGTCGGCGACGCGCTTGGCGTTCTTCGTCCTGCGTCAGGGCTCGGAGTACGCGCGCAACCTCGCGGAGGCGCTCCTCGAGGCGACCGAGCGCGTCGGGTTCTGCGAGCGCTGCATGAACCTCACCGACGGTTCGCTCTGCACGCTGTGCCTCGACGCGCGCCGCGACGGCCGGACGATCTGCGTCGTCGAGACGGTGCAGGACCTCCGCGCCATCCAGAAGAGCAACGAGTACCGTGGGCAGTTCCACGTCCTGCACGGGACCCTCGCGCCGCTGGAAGGCATAGGACCGGACGAGCTCAAGATGAAGGAGCTCCTCACCCGCCTGCAGGCGCCGGACGCCGAGGTCGAGGAGCTGATCATCGCGACGAACCCGAGCGTCGAAGGCGAGGCGACCGCGCTGTATCTCAAGAAGATGCTCGCGCCGATGGGCTACCGCGTCACGCGCATCGCGTCGGGCCTGCCGATCGGCGGCGACTTCGAGTACGCCGATCCCGCGACGATCTCCCAGGCGCTCGCCGGCCGCCGCGAGATGTAGCTAGCTAAGTCGGCGGGCGGCCGGAGCGCGTGCCGACGCGCAGGCTGTCGAGCAGGTACCGCAGCCACGTCACGACGTCGTCGTGCGACAAGAGCCGCAGCTCCTCGTGATCGAACCACACCCCGAAGCAGTTCGTGCAGATCTCGAGCGACGCCGGCTGCCCCGGCACCGCGTGCGCCACCAATCCAACGCGGCACGTCGGGCACGACCCCACGAGTGAATCGAGCGGCGCCTGCGAGAACTGCTGTCCGGGGAGCATCGTCGGCGCCGACTCCGACGCCTGCCCGAGGATGCGATCGATCTCCGAGTGGTCGAGCCAGACGCCGCGGCACGCGTTGCAGCGATCCACGATCATCCCGTCGAGGAAGAGCGCCGCGAAGTCGCCGCCGCACTTGCCGCAGCGCTCCGCGACCGACAGCGAGATCTCGGTGGGCGTGTGTTCCTCGCGACCGCCCGGGTTCGTCTGGCTCGAGCCGCCGCTCGACACGACGAGCGGGCTCCCACGCTTGAGCTTCCTGCGCAGCGTCTCCATCGGCAGCTCGATCGGGCGCCCGCGCAGATAGTCGCACAGCGCTTCGCGCATCTCCTCCGCCGTCTGGAAGCGATCCTCCGCGCGGGGCTCCATCGCCTGTAGGATGATCGCGTCGAGCTCGTGGTCGACGCCGTACCGCTCCGCGGTGGGGGAGGGCGGCGGCCCCGCGAGGATGTTCGCGAGCACCTGATTCGCCGAGCCGCGCCCGAACGGCAGCGCGCCGTGCAGCGCCTCGTACATCACGACGCCGAGCGAGAAGAGATCCGCGCGCGCGTCGATGAAGTGCCCCTTGAGTTGCTCGGGCGGCATGTACCGCACCTTGCCGAAGATCATGTTGCCCTCCATCGAGGGCACGCGCTGCGACGCGGGCATCCACTTCGCGAGTCCGAAGTCGAGCACCTTCACCGCGCCGCTCCGCGCGATGAGGATATTCTCCGGCGACATGTCGCGGTGAACGATCGGCGTGCCGAGGAACGGGCCGCCCGCGTGCGCTTCCGAGAGCGCCGTGAGCACCTCCACCATGATCCACGCGACCATCGGTGGCGGCAGCGGCGACCCCGCGAGCACCGCGCGTCGCTGCAGGCGCTTGAGATCGACGCCCGACACGTACTCCATCACGAGCCACAGCTGGCCGTCCTCGTGACCGACGTCGAAGATGTGGACGATGTTCGGGTGATTGAGGAACGAGCCGACGCGCGCTTCGTTCAGGAAGAGCTGCACGTAGCTCACGTCGCGCGCGAGCTCGGGGCGGATGCGCTTGAGCGCGACGCGCTTCGCGAACCCCGCGATGCCGGTGTGCTCGGCGAGGAAGATCTCTCCCATCCCGCCGGACGCCAGCGAGCGCAGCAGTTGGTATCGGCCGAGTCGCTCCATCGCCCTCGCCCATGGTTCTAACGCACGTTGACGGCCGGGTCGATTTTGACGAGCGTGCGGAAGATCATGGGGAGGCCGGCGTCCGTCGCGCGAGGCTGCGCCCTCCTCGCGCTCCTCACCTCCGCCTGCGCGTCCTACTCCACCCGCACGAGCGCGCGCCCCACCCCGGTCGGCGCCACGCGCTACGGCTTCAACTTCGACGTCCTGATGCTGCGGCCCGACGGGACCAGCCGGACCACCCCCAACTTCGAGTTCGTGGTCCGCCACGGCCTCACGCCGCGCATCGACATCGGCGGCAAGGTCGGCGTCCTCGGCGGCGAGATGAACTCGAAGTTGGTCCTCACGGAGGGGACCGTTTCGGTCGCGGTGTTGCCGTCCGCGGGGATCGGGTTCGCACCCCTCGCGACCGACGAGGACGTCGTGCCGGCCGCGAGTTTCGGCCTCCCGCTCCTCGTCGGGTTGAGGCTCGGCGAGCACGAGGTCGTCGCCGCGCCGCGCGCGCTCGTGCAGACGTCGCCAGCCGAGTCGGTGTCGGGTGCGCGGCTCGACGTCGGCACGTTCCTGTTGCTCGTCGGAGGGACGCTCGGCGTGCGCTTCCAGCTCGACGACTTCGTGGTCTTCCCGGAGCTGGGGGTCTACGCCCCCTACGCGGTCGACGTCGGGTCGTGGGAGGGGCTCGTGTGGCAAGGTGGGATCGGCGTGCAGTTCGGTTCGCTCCCCTGAGCGTGGTAGAAAACGGTGGGCCGTCCCATGTTCTCCATCGAGCGCCTGGCTGGGTTGATCGACGTGATGCCGTATGGCGTCGCCGTCTTGGCGGACGGGCACTACGGCTACGTGAACCAGGCGTGGGCGGACCAGCTCGGTCGCTCCGCGTCGGGTCGCAACGACCGCCGCATCCTCGACGACATCCACGAGGGCGACCGCGCGACGATGGCGTCGTGGCTCGCGTCGCAGAGCTTCGAGCAGCGCAAGCAAGGCGGTGAGTTCCGCTTCCTCAAGGCCAATGGCGATCAGATCGCGCTCGAGCTCTTCCCGCTG
>JAUHYN010001089.1 GCA_030426505.1 bacterium
ACGCCGGCGTGACCGCCGCCGACCACGATGATGTCGTGAGACTTCATGCGAGCATTGTAGAGCCGCCGCGCTGATCGCGGCTCAGCGACCACGCGGGAAGAGGTCCACCGCGACCGGGAGGTGATCGGAGGCGAGGCTCGTCGTGTTGCTCGACAGCGGGTTGCCGTACTTCGGGATGCCGCCACCGAGGCCTTCGTCGTTCGCGTCGAACACCTCCGAGGCGGGCGCGGTCGCGGTGAGTTGCGGGCTCGCGAAGACGTAGTCGAGGCGTCGGCCGGAGGAGGGCCGCGTGGCGTCGAGGCCGTCGCGTTGGAGCGCGTCGATCGCGGTGGTCTGGGCCGCGAGGAGCGGCGCGAACGGGTCGTTGCCGATGCCGGGGCCGGAGAGGAGCGCGGAGAGGTCGGCACCGAGCGCGAACGAACCTGGCAGGCCGGAGGGGAGGGAAGTGAACACCGCGGGCGAGCGCGGCACGTCCTCGATCTCCTCGTTCACGTCGCCCACGAACAGGAAGGCGTCGGTCGCGGGGTCGAGTCCGGCGACGGACTGCACCACGCGCATCGACTCGACGGCGCGTCGGAACTCGTCGTCGTTCCCGTTGCTCGACTTCCAGTGCATGACCGCGATCGTGGGATCGAGCGCCGCGCCGGGCAGATCGATCGTCGCCACGACGACGTCCCGCGTGATGTCGTTCGCGCCCGGGTCGCCCGACAACATCGGTGCGGTCGCGACGGCGCTCGAAGCGATGGGGTACCGACTGAGGATCGCGTTTCGCGGTCCACTGAATGGAGCGCTCGGCGCGACGACCACGTACGGGTACGCGGCGTCCGAAGCGAGCGACGCGAGGTTGCCCTCGTCGGCGCTGCTGCTCACCTCGTTGATGGCGACGACGTCCGGCCCGAGCCGGTAGAGGACGGCGAGCGCGGCGAGGTACTCGAACGAACCGGGCGTCCCGACGCTCTCGATGTTCCAGGTGACGACCCGCAGGGGCGTCTGTGCGAGCGCGACGGCGGGGGTGATCGTGAGGGCGACCCAGACGGCGAGCCGGACGAGCGGATACACGTTCGGAGTACGGAGGTGCCGCCGAGTCCTTCCCCCTCGAATGCGTTGTGTCGGAATGTGCAGACGTCGTACATCGCGGCCGATGCCCGAGCTGCCGGAAGTCGAACGCGGGAGAAAGATCGCAGAGGCCACCGCCGTGGGGCGACGCGTCGTGTCATGTGTGGTCGACGAGAAGGATCACATCGTCTTCGACGGCGTAGACCCGCGCATGGTCGCCGAGGTGATGACCGGCGCGAAGGTCACCGCGGTGCGTCGCCACGGCAAGCAGCTGTGGTTCGAGCTCGACCGCCGCCCGCACCCGCTCTTCCACTTCGGGATGACCGGCGCGTTCGTCATCCCGAACGAAGCGCCGCTGATCCTCGAGTCGAGCCCGAAGAAGCAGGACCTCTCCTGGCCGCCGCGCTTCTCGAAGATCCTGATGAAGTTCGACGACGGCGGTGAGCTGTCGATGATCAACAAGCGCCGCCTCGGGCGAATCCGCCTGCGCGAGGACCCGGTCAACGAGCCGCCGATCAGTGAGCTCGGCTTCGACCCGTACCTCGAGCTCCCGAAGCTCGCCGACTTCAAGAAGAAGCTCGAGCGCCGCACCGTTCTACTGAAGGGACTCCTGCTCGACCAAGGCTTCGCCGCCGGCGTCGGCAATTGGATCGCGGACGAGGTGCTCTACCAGGCCAAGCTCGACCCGCGCCGCCGGGTGGACTCCCTCTCCGCCGAAGAACAGAAGGCGCTCCACGGCGCGCTGAAGATGGTGATCCACAAGGCCGTCGCCGTCGACGCCGAGAAGGACCGCTTCCCGAAGAACTGGCTGTTCCACCGCCGCTGGGGGAAGGACAAGGACGCGGTCACCGTCGCGGGCGACGCGATCGTCCATGCGACGATCGCGGGCCGAACCACCGCGTGGGTCCCGGCGGTGCAGAAGTAGTCGTCAGAGCGTATCCAGCACCGACGCCACGATCCGATCCACCGTCGCGTCGTCGATCCCCACCCACAGCGGCAGCCGCACCAACCGCGCCGACAGGTCTTCCGTATATTCGAGCGAACCGCTCGTGCGGCCGAACTTGCGGCCGGCGGGGGAGGAGTGCAGCGGGACGTAGTGGAAGACGGCCATGTAGCCGTCGTCGCGGAGGCGCTTGATCAGGCGCGTGCGCACGTCGAGCGACTCCGTGAGGAGATAGTACATGTGCGCATTGTGGACGCGGTCGGCTGGGGTGATCGGGCGGCGCACGCGACCCGCGGCTTCCGCGTCGGCGAACGCCGAGTGGTAGCGGCGCCAGACCTCGAGGCGGCGGTCCGTGATCGCGCGGGCGTCCTCGAACTGCGCCCAGAGGAACGCCGCGACGACCTCCCCCGGGAGGAACGACGAGCCGACGTCGACCCACGTGTACTTGTCGACGTCGCCGCGGAAGAACGCGCTGCGGTTGGTGCCCTTCTCCCAGACGATCTCCGCGCGGTCCGCGAGCTTCGGGTCGTTGATCAGCAGCGCGCCGCCCTCGCCCGAGATGATGTTCTTCGTCTCGTGGAAGGAGAGGGCGCCGAGCGCGCCCATCGTGCCGAGCGCGCGGCCCTTGTAGCTCGCGAGCGCGCCTTGCGCGGCGTCTTCGATCACCATCAGGCCGCGGCGATCGGCGAGCTCGAGGATCGGGTCCATGTCCACGCCGACGCCGGCGTAGTGGACGACGACGATCGCCTTCGTCTTCTCGGTGATCGCCGCTTCGATCGCGGTGGGATCGATGTTGAGGCAGGACGGCTCGATGTCGACGAACACCGGCACGCCCCCGCGCAGCACGAAGGCGTTCGCCGTGGAGACGAACGTGTACGAGGGCATGATCACTTCGTCGCCCGGCTCGATGCCCGCGAGGATCGCGCACATCTCGAGCGCGGCGGTACACGAGTGCGTGAGGAGCGCGCGCTTGGTGCCGGTCGTCTCCTCGAGCCACTTCTGGCAGCGCTTCGTGAACTGGCCGTTACCAGCGGTTTGCCCCGCCTGGATCGCCTCTTCGATGTACCGGAACTCGTTGCCCGTCGCGTACGGCTTGTTGAACGGGATCATGCCGCATCCTGCCACGTCCGCTCGCGGACGATGAAGATCGGGCGACGCTTCACCTCGGTGAAGATGCGATCGACGTAGAGGCCGAGCACTCCGAGCGTGAAGATGATCGCGCCGGTCGAGAAGTTGAGCGACACCATCA
>JAUHYN010000040.1 GCA_030426505.1 bacterium
GCCGCCTCGCTGCTGTGTGCGGCGACCGCCGAGGCGAAGTTCGAGCGGCAGCAGTTGGACGTGCCCGGGAGTGTGCTCTGGGTCGTGTCGGGCGACCTGGACGGCGACCACCGCACGGACCTGATCGTGAGTCACCGGCGCGGCGCCGGGCCGGCGTCGGCGCGCTTCCTCGCGGTGTTCTTCCGCGGCGACGACGGGTACGCGGGCAAGCCGGACGTCATCTTCCCGGTCCCGGCGAACGCGGCGGCGTTCGATCTCGGCGACGCGTTCGGCGACGACCAGGACGAGATCCTCTACCTGACCTCCAGCGGCGTGTTCGCGCAGGCGTTCAAGGACAAGAAGCCGCAGAACCTCACGCGGATCGTCTCGTCGCCCACGCTGGTCCTCGATCCGGAGGAGGAGGACCTCGTCGCGTGGGACTTCGTCCGGAAGATCGGGACCAAGACCGTGGCGGTGCTCCCCGGGCGCCGCGCGATCCGCCTCTTCGCGCGCGAGGGCGACGCCTGGAAGAAGTGGGCGCAGCTGCGGGTCGAAAAGTTCAGCTACTACGACGCGGAGACCAGCACGTACCGGCGCTCGGGCCGCGGCGGGCGCTCCGGGCGGCCGTACGCCTTCCGGGTCACGACGATCGTCCCGAACCTCGACTTCGTGGAGCAGACCGGGGACGGCCGGCTCGACGTCGTCGCGCACTTCGAGGATCGGGTCGAAGTGTATCCCGGCACCGAGGACGGCGGCTTCGCGGAGCGGCCCGCGCACCGGCAGTGGTTCCGGATCCGCACGAACGAGGAGCTCGAGTCCCGGGATACGGAGGTCTCGGCGGAGGTCGTGGACTTCGACGGCGACGGGCTCGCGGACCTCGCGCTGAGTAAGATTGGCGGCGGCGTCACCACGCTGAAGACCGAGGTGCTGCTCCACAAGGGCGTGAAGGGCGGCGGCTTCACGCCGACCCCCACTCAGAAGTTCAGCGACGACGGGTTCGCTTCGCTGGTTCGTTTCATCGACGTCGACGGGGACGGCAAGACCGAGATGCTCCACCCCCACGCGGAGGTCTCGATCATGTCGATGTCGAGCGCGATGCTCAGCTCGAAGCTGTCGCTCGACATCCGGATCCGGCGCCGGGACCCGGAGGGCCCGCTGTTCTCGAAGAAGCCCACGCAGACGCTGGAGACCAGCTTCGGGCTGGATCTGACGGTGGGCGCGGCCCTGCGCGGGACGGCGCCGATCTTCGGCCACGACTTCGACGGGGACGGGCGGCTGGACGTCATCCTCGCCCAGGGCGGCGAGAAGATGGTCCTGCACCGGGGAAGGAAGGGCGGCGAGAACCTGTTCGAGGAGGAGGGGCGGATCTCGCTGACCGCCCCGGGCACGAGCACGACGCTGGCCCTCGAACCGCGTACCGACCGGACCGAACCCCCGGACGTGCTCGTGTACTACGTCGCGCGGAAGTCGCTCGGGGGGCGGCTGTACGTGTTCCGCAATCGGCGCTGAGCCTTGACTCCAATCTCGCGTTTGACTACGCCCCGCACCATATGACGAAGGACCGCCGCGCTCCCCTCTTCGCTTTCGCGCTCGCAACCGTCGCCCTCGTTGCGATGTCGGGATGCGGTCCCAAATACCCCAAATGCGACAAGGATTCGCATTGCGAAGAAAAGGGTGAGGTCTGCGTCGAAGGCATGTGCCAACAGTGCCGCGACGAGACGAACTGCGCCGCCGGTCAGATGTGCAACAACGGTCGCTGCGAAGCGAAGCCGGAGTGCTCGACGAACGACGACTGCGACGGCAACAAGATCTGCCGCTCCGGCAAGTGCCAGCTCGAGTGCTCGACGAACGGCGACTGCGGCAGCGGGCTGAAGTGCATGGCGAACCGCTGCGTCGATCAGCTCTCCTGCAACGCGACGTCGGACTGCGCCGCGGGCATGTCGTGTGTGAGCGGTCGCTGCCAGGCGATGACGAAGCAGGCGTCGCGCGCGATGTGCGACTGGCCGACGGTCCGGTTCGACTTCAACCGCGCCAACCTCAGCTCGCGCGTGAAGAACGACCTCGAGAAGATCGCGGAGTGCCTCCGCGCGGCGGGCGGCACGGTGATCATCGAAGGTCACGCCGACGAGCGCGGCACCGAGGAGTACAACCTCGCGCTGGGCGATCGTCGCGCGCGCTCGGTGACCGAGTACCTGCGTCGCCTCGGCGTCGACTCCGGGAAGCTGGACGTCATCAGCAAGGGCGAGACGGACCCGGCGGACAACGGCCACGACGAAGCGGCGTGGGCGAAGAACCGCCGCGTGGAGTTCATCGCGCGGTGAGAGGGCTGGCGGTCGCCGCGATCCTGGCGCTCTCGGCGCCGGCCTGCGCGTACTACTCTCAGGAGGACGGCGAGCGCCTCGCCAACGAGGTCTACGCGCTCCAGACCCAGGTGACCGCGATGCAGCAGGCGGTCGCCGAGCTGCAGTCCCAAGAGAAGAAGCAGCGGGCGCAGCTCGCGAAGATGACCGACGAGGTCGGCACGCTGTCGAAGGCGGCGCGCCGCAACGACGCCGACCTCGGCGTACAGCTCGACGACATGATGCAGGACGTGGCTCGCATGAAGGGCCGCGTAGAGACCTTCTCGGAGCGCGTGAGTGCGCTCGAGCAGTCGGCGACGAAGGTGCAGGAGGAAGTGGACCTCCGCTTCCAGGGCCTCGCCGAGAAGTCGAAGATCGATGCCGCGAACTCCGAGGAGGAGAAGAAGCGCGCGATCGACGAAGCGCGACAGCGCGAGCGCCTCCTCGGCGAGCCGAACCAGGCCCTCAAGGAGGCGGGGGCGTTGCTCGCCGCGAAGCAGCCGGCCGAAGCCCGCAAGATCCTCCGCGAGCTCGACATCCGCTACAAGGACGACAAGTCGTTCTCGAAGAAGTACGGCGCGAAGACGCAGTACCTCATCGGCGAGACGTACTTCGCGGAGGAGAACTTCCAGCAGGCCGCCGCCGTCTACAACACGGTGCGGAAGAAGCACGGCCGCTCGAAGCTGGTGCCGGACGCGCTGCTGCGCCTCGGCATGTGCTTCGAGAAGCTCAACCTCCCGGAAGACGCGAAGCTGTTCTACCAGACGGTGAAGCAGAAATACCGGCGCTCGTCCGCGGCCAAGACGGCCCGCGAGCGGCTGAAGAACCTCAAGTAATTCGTGACGAACGCGGTAAGGTAGCGTTCGAACCGCGATGCGCTCCCGAACCCACTGGCTCGCCCTCTGCGCGCTCCTCGTCGCGTGCCCGCAGCCATCCGAGACGAAGGAGGAGACGCCGGCGCCGAAGGGGCCGCGGACGCTCACGATCTTCGCGACGGGTGACGTCGGGAGCGACACCGACGTCTGCGGCTGCAAGGTCCGGCAGATGGGCGGCGTCGCGCGGCGCGCGCAGGTGATCGCGACGCAGGGAGAGGGCGCCAAGGTCGTCGTGGACGCGGGCGATCTGTTCTTCCGGAATTGGCAGCTCGCGCCGCGCTACGAGGCGCAGGCGCGGGAGACGGCGCGGCTGCACGCCGACACCTTGAAGCATTTCGGGGCCCCGGCGATGGCGGTGGGCGAGCGCGACCTCGCGATGGGGCTCGGCTTCCTGCGTTCGCTCGGCGAGCGCGCGGGCGTGAAGTTGTTGTCGGCGAACCTCAGGCACGTCTCGACCGGGACGGCGGCGTTCGAGGCGTTCACCGTCGCGGAGCGCGGCGGGGTGAAGATCGGCTTCGTGGGCGCGTCGCCGGAGCTCGCGGAGAAGGCGCAGGCGCACCTCGTCTACCAGCGCGCGGGGTTGCGCGCGGAGCCGGCGCTCGCGCACGTGGAGAAGGCCGCGCGGGACGCGCGCGCGGCGGGCGCGGAGTTCGTCGTCGCGCTGCTGCACCTCACCTACGCGAACGCGCACACGATCCTCGACGCCCTCGAACCCGGGCTCGTCGACCTCGCGGTGATCGCGCACGACCGCTCTTCGCGGCAGCTCACGCTCTCGCGCGAGGCGCGCAGCGCCTACCTGATGCCCGGTGATCGCGGGAAGTGGGTCGCGATGACGAAGGTCGAGGTCGTGCCGGGTGCGAAGGGGATCGTGGACGTCGGCGCGATCGAGGAGCAGACGAAGCAGATCGCCGCGATCGCGGATCGCATCGCCGCCTACGCGAAGGAGGCGCGGCCTGCGGATCCGAAGGTCGCGAAGGATCGCGACGCGACGGTCGAGCGCCTCGCGGCGCGGAAGGTCGCGCTCGAGAAGGACCTCGCTACGCTCGACACCTCGAAGCGCCACCGCCTCTCGGGGACGCTCGTCCCGCTCGACAAGGACCTCCCGGAGGACCCGGTGGTCCTCACGATGTACCGCGCGTACCAGGACCGACTCGGCGACGTGAATCGCACGGAGCTCGAGGCGCGCTCCGACATGACGTACGTCGGCAACCAGGCTTGCAAGAAGTGCCACGCGCCCGCGTTCGCGCACTGGAAGACGACCGGCCACGCGAAGGCGTGGGAGACGATGAAGCGCACGCGGCAGACGTCGAACCTCGACTGCGTGCCGTGCCACGTCACCGGGTTCGATCGCCCGGGCGGCCCGCGTCGCCTCGCGGAGCTCGCGGCGTTCGTCGACGTGGGCTGCGAGAGCTGCCACGGCCCCGGCAGCGCGCACGCCGAGGCGCCCGAGGTGAAGGTCGCGTTCCCGCGCGAGGTGCCGGAGCGCGTGTGCGCCGAGTGCCACCGCGCGCAGGAGGACCAGAAGCCGTTCGTCTACGAGGACCGCTTGGGCAAGGGGCACGGCGCCGCCGCGAAGTAGGCTTCGTAGGCGGCCTCCGGGGGCGCGTTCAGATGAGCTGGAAAATGAACCTCGACTGGATCCTCGTCCGCACGGGCTCGCCGCCGACCAATCCGGGCTCGAAGACGAGATCCTTCGCGGCGCTCAGCGCGCTGTCGTCGACGTCGTCGCGGCCGGAGCTCTCGGCGATGTCCACGCTGCAGACGGAGCCGTCCGCGTCGACCACGATGTCGAGCGTGACGCTCCCCTCCCAGCCCTCTCGACGCGCGGCCTCGGGGTAGACCGCTTCGACACCGCGCGCGATCTCCGGGCGGGTGTCGAGCGTGTCGAAGGGGACGAGGTCTTCGCTGCAGTCGCCGCCGCATCCCGCGAGCGAAGCAGCGGTCACGAGTGCGAAGAGGAGGGCGTGTCGCATCGCACGTCACGATAGCGCGATCAGTCTTCGCCGTCGAAGCGCAGGATCTCGCCGCGCTCGCCCACGACGATCGCGGTGCGTCCGTTGAGCCACCGCACGCCGCCGAAGAAGCCCACGCGGCCGGGGCGCACGTCGGTCCACGACGCGCCGCCGTTCGTGGTGAGGATCGCGGCGCCGAACTGTCCGACCGCCATGCCGACCGCGTCGTCGAAGAAGTGGACCGCGTAGAGGTCCTCGACGATCGGCGTGGGTTGGAGGACGAACGTCCGCGCGTCGTCGTTGGAGTGCAACACGACGCCGCCTTCGCCGACCGCCCACCATGACGTGCCGACGCTCGCGACGTCGTTCAACCAGTCGACGCCGGGGTTGGCGAGCGGAACGAAGTCGCCGTCGCCCTCGGCGCGCGCGAAGTAGAAGTAGCCGGCCGCGACTGCGGTGGACGCGGTGTTCACGTGGACCGCGGCGAGCTGCGCCGGGAACGAAGTCCCCGGGTAGTGCATCGGCCGCGCGCTCCAGGTCATGCCGTCGCCCGTGACCGCGGACCAGTAGCCGGCCGCGAGGACGGCGCCGGCGCGCGGGCACGCGACGTCGTTGAGGTACGCGGCGCCGAACCACTGGCCGCCGAACTCGGGCGCGGGCGGGCGCATGGACCACGTCGCGCCGGAGTCGGAGGAGGCGAGGATCGTCTGCGCGCCGACCGCGAACGCGGTGCCGTCGGCGCCGAGGCAGACGCCGGTGAGCGGGACGCTCGCGAGGGTCGACGCGGTCTCCCAGAGCACGCCGTCGCCGCGGTAGACGGCGCCGCTGGCGCTGGTCGCGAGGAAGACGCCGCCCTGGGCTTCGAGATCGATCAACGAGGAGCCGACGTTGTCGACCTCAGTCCAGCCGGCGGCGAGCGCTTCGTCGGTGGGGCGCTCGCCGCGATCGAGCCAGGCCCAGATCGCGTCGAAGTGCCAGGCGTAGAGCTCGTGTCCCGAGTCCGCCTCGGCGAAGTAGATCTGCGAATCGCCGAGGCCGGCGGTGCGGAGCGTGTCGAACATCGGCGGGACGGACCCGATCAGGTAGTCGCGGTAGCCGGTCACCGCGTAGACGCGGAAGGCGTCTTCGGCGAGCGGGGGCACGGCGGGCATCGTCCAGTGCCCGCCGCCGACGAAGCCGTAGCCGCGGAAGCGATCCGCGCGCTCGAAGAGCTGCGCGATCATGTTCGTGCCGCTCGAGAACCCGGACGCGTAGGTGCGCGCGGGATCGATGTTGTAGCGCGCGCGGAGATCGTCGAGGAGCGCGTCGGCGAAGGCGACGTTCCGATCGAGATCGCCCGGGTTCTGATCCCAGCGATACACCCCGTTCGAGGAGCGCGAGCGCGGGCGCACGACGATGAAGTTCTCGCGGTCCGCGATCAGCTCGAGCTCCGGCGTTCGGTACGCCTCCTCCGGCACGTTCTCGGCGGTGCCGTGGAAGTCCATCAACAACGCCGACGGCGCCGCGCAGTCGTACGTGCTCGGGACGTGCAGCCAGAAGTAGCGCGTCTCGCCACCGACCACGAGCGTCTGCTCGCGGAACGTACCGGGCGCGCCGTCGCAGGGAGGCGCACCCGCGTCGCGCGGAGGGCCCGCGTCGCGGCTCGCGCCCGAGTCGGCGATCCCGCCGTCGCGGCCGGCGTCGGGTACACGCGCGTCGATCGGTCCGGGGCTCGTGCCTTCGCCGCAGGCGAACACGAACGCGAGGGTCAGGCTGACGGCGAGCGTTCTGCGCGACATCGAAGGACCGGATCTCGAACCGGACGCGCGGCGCGCGTCAACGTCGGTCACGCCAGTTGCATCACGAACGACAGGTGGAACGCGCAGACGAGACCGTAGGCCACGAGGCCCCCGCCCACCGCCGCGCGCGTCAACCTCAGCCCGGTGTGCCGCATCAACAGCAGCGCGCCGAGGGACACCAGCGCGAGCTTCGTCGCGACGAACGCGACGGGTTCGTGGTGCGCGAGCTCCTCGAGGAGCGGGTTCGCTTCCGTCGCCCACCCGAGCTGGACCCAGAGGAGGGTGAGGATCGCGTCGAGCGCGTTGAGGACGAGGATCGCTTGCAGCCCGCTGACCGGCCATGTGCGCGCCTCCTCCATCACCACCCTTTATCGGTGGCGAACGTGGGCGCGTTGCTACGTCGAATGTCCGGTGTGGAGGATCACGGGGCGCCCCTACGGCGACGAAGGGCCCAGAACGCGAGTACGAACGCCCAGGCGAACGCGCCGCCGCCGGTCGCTTCCGACGCGCTGCATGCGCAGCCCTTGGCCATCGCGTCGCCCTCGAGGCCGGCGAGCCCGGGCGACATGGCGGCCTCGTTGTCGACCTCGACCTGCGGCGGGCCCTCCTCGGTGAGCAGCTCGATCCGGCGGCTCACGGGGGCGCCGCTGGAGGCCGCACGGGGGCCCACGTCTCCGCTCGGGAGGACGCGGCCGTCCGGCAGCTCGATGTTGCCGTTGCCGTTGCAGTCGGTGCGGAGCGTCGCCTCGTGGACGTTCGATACATTCGAAAGATCGGGGTTGAACGCGAACGCCGGGTCGAGCGTCATCTCGTCGGGCGACAGCGTCGTGAACAGCCGGGTGATGTAGCGCGAGTCGTCGAGCAGCGCCTGCGCGCGCTCCATCGGCTCGACGATGTCGGTCCAGATGGTCGCGGTGAGCTCCACCGGATCGAACGCGAACTCCGCGCCCTCGAACTGCTCCGGGAACTGCTCGCGGTACGTCGTGAGGTAGAAGTCGAGCACGCCGTAGAACTGTTCTTCCGTGACGAACCCCGTGAGCCCTTCGGGGTACGGGAACGTCGCGCGGAGGATGTCGGTGAGGCGACCCGGCCAGGGGAAGCGCCGCGAGCGCAACTCCAACGCGTACTCGGCTGCGTCGGTGACCTGCTCGAGCGTCGCGCGGTCGCCGAACCGGAAGCCGTCGACGAGCGAGCGCGCGAAGATCCCGGTGCCGCCCGCGTACTCGGTGACGAAGCTGTGGTGACCTTCGGCTTCGTCGACCGCGCGCGTGACGACGTCGATGTAGTTGGAGCCGCCGCGGATCCAGTCGATGTGTTCGAGGTTGAGGACCGTGTGCCGGTAGTTGCGCGGGATGGCGCGCGCGTCGCCGAGCACCCAGGTGTAGATCGGCATGTTCGGCGTCGCGCCGACGCGCGTGAGGGAGATCGGGATCATCGGCATCGCCGCGTCGAACTCCAGGACGATCGGCTGGATGTCGCCGGCCGACTTGTTCGCCTGCAGCTTCAGCGCGAGGAAGAATGCGCCCGGCCGAACGTAGGGCGCGAGCGCTTCGCCGTTGGCGTCCGCCACGAACAGCTCGTTCTCGACGAGCCACGTCGTCAGCTCTTGCATGTCGTCGGCGCGCACGACCGTCGCGTCGTACGGACCGACGACCGATCGCGAGACGACGATCGGCGGCGAGGCCGGACCGGCGCTCGCGTCCCGGGTACTGACCGAGGCGCCGCCGTCCTGGACACCGCCCGAGTTCCGCATCCCGCAGTTGTCCGGGAAGACGCGATTCAAACGGAACGACGGCGACGTCTGTCGCAGCAGCTCGCGGAACAGCTCGTCGGTGCCGGTCGACAGCTCCGGCACGGCCGGGACCGGGAGCAGCCACGCGAATCGATCCGCCGGTCCCGAGTACGAGATCTGGACCTGCATCGTGACCTTGCCGTCCCGCTCGGCGAACACGACGTACTCACCCGCCTGAAGGATGTCGACGGTGGGCGCGGGGCGTGCAAAGCACCCGCAGGCCAACGCGTCCGTTCCCAACGCGACGCCGACGATCAATGTCGGGGCCGCGATCCACATCGTCCTGCGCATCATGGTGGGGCTATACGACGGCTCTCAGACATTCGGTGAAACGAATTCACACCCTGACAGAGATGTCGCGATCCGCGATCGCGAAATGTACGATGCGGTCCGTGCGGCGGAGCTCGTTGTCCTGCGTCTTCGTCGTCGCCGTCGCGTGCGGCGCGTCGTCGACCTACCTCGAACCGCCGCCGAACGTCGCCGCGCACCGCACGTTGATCTTCGCGCTCGAAGCCGACGGCGGCCTCGCGCTCCGCGTCTACGATCTCGCGGACGGCTTCGCGTTCCAGTCCGAGCTCGAGGCCGAACGGGTCGTCGGCACCGCGTTGATGTACACGGCCTCACCCGAAGCGCTCGGCCTCCCGCTCGGCGAGCTCGACGCCGCACCTCCCGAGACGTGCGGCGCAGCGCCGCTCCCCGTCGCCGATCGCGTCTACCGCTTCGACGCGACGCGCGACCGCACGAGCGGCTGGCAAGAGGGCGCGCCGGGCGAGGCTCTCGCGGAGTTCCGATGGAAGGGCGCATGCCCGTGCCCCGACTTCCACCTCGTCCGCGAGTTCGAGATCGAGAACCACGAGGTCTTCGCGGTCGCCGCCGTCGACGACACGCGCGCGCTCCTCTTCGCGCGCCGCAACGGCGCCTCGACCGGCTACTGGCTCACGACCGACGGCGCCACCGAGGTCGCCTTCGACTTCGTGCCGAGGGCCGACGCCGTCCACGTGGCGGGCGACGACATCTGGATCTCCGAGGACCACACGCTCTACCGCGGCGACGCGAGCGGCGGCTTCGTGCGCACGGCTTCCACTTCGACCGGATCGATCGTCTCGATCGACGGCCCCGCGGACGACCTCTTCTTCATCAGCGACCAGGGCGTGCTGATGCACATGGGCGAAGGCCAACCGCAGGTTTGGGCGACGCGCACGCGCGAGGGTTCGACGAGTCAGGTCGCGAACGTCTTGAGGCTCGGGCCGGGTCACGTCGCGGTGTCGCCGCCCGGGTTGCTCGACTTCGAGGTCTACCGCGACGGCGTGCTCATCGATCAGGACAGCGTCCTCGCGGACGCGCGGGGTCTCTTTGCGATGACGACGCTCGAGGACTTCGGGGTGTTCGCGCTCTACGAGACTTCCGAGGTGTTCCGGTACGACGACGCGTCGCTCTTGTCGTTGCCCTCCCCGCGACTGGCGTTCCCGCGCGCGCTGATTCGCTACGCCCCGGACGTGGCGGTCTACGGCACCGTCTCCGGCGAGCTCCAGGCGTTCGTCCGCGACTACGGGTTCTGCGATACGCGCTTCCCCGCCGCGACCGCCCCGTCGATTCAGGGCCTGGTCCAGCTGGGCTCCGCGTTGTTGGTCATTGGCCCGCCGCCGGGCAGCCGCGCGATCCTCCGTGTCCAGGTCCTCGAAGCCGGACTTTCGGAGGGTTGACCCCGCTTTCCGCAGCCAGTCATCCTCGCGTCTCATGGTCGTTTTTCGGCGATCGAAGCGCGCTGCTGTCCTCCTGAGCGCCGTCGCCATCGCCGCGAGCGCGATCGCCTGTGACGGGGGCACTTCGATCGACGCCGTCCAGGGTGACATCGAGGCCGAGGCCCTCGTCGACTTCGGCGACGTGCAGATCGGGATCGACCAACCGTACACGCTGGTGGTCCGCAACAGCGGCGACGGTGTCCTCACGGTCACCGACATCGAGCGCGGCCGGAACTTCGCGGGGGAGGGCCACGAGTTCGAGGTCAGCCCCGTCGACTTCGTCCTCGCGCCGAACCAGACGCAGGACGTCACCGTCCGCTTCCTCCCGTTCGTCTCGATGGACAACCCGGTCCGCTCGTCGCTGACGATCCGGACCAACGCGGTGAAGGACGGCCGGCCGGTCGAGCTCGAGGTGGAGCTGGTCGGGCGCGGCGTGGCGCACGGGATCGAGATCGTCCCGAACCCGATCGACTTCGGGAACGTGCTGATCGGTTCGGCTCGGATCCTCAACGTCGAGGTCTACAACCGCTTGAGCGTCGCGACGCCGCTCCTCACCGAGGTCGACGAGGACGGGCGCGCGCTGATCGTGAACCAGGGAGGCCTCGGGCGGTTCGAGCTCATGTCGCCGACCCTCGCGCCCGGCTCGCGTTCGCTGCTCCCGGAGGGTGAACTCCTCGGCCCCGACGAGAAGGCCGTCGTCGTCCTCCGCTACATACCGGACCCGGCGCAGGGCGATCGCGAGGACACGGGGCGCTGGACGATCGGCAACTGCGATCGCCCGCTGTGCAACCTCGACGCGCCGCTCGTCGGCCGAGGCACGAACGCCGCCATCGCGTGCCGGCCGCCGTCGCTCGACTTCGGGCAAGTGAACCCGGGCGCGACGGTCACCGCGACCATCGCGTGCTCGAACGTGGCGAACGAGCCGGTCACGCTCCTGTCCTGGGAGCTCGCGCCCGGCACCGCGACCGCGTACGGCGTCGTGTCTTCGTCCGGACAGGCGCGCACGCTCCCCCCGAACGAAGAGTTCACGATCGAGCTGTCGTTCTCGCCGACGCAGGCCGACGTCGGGCGCTCGCCGACCGGCGCGCTGTTGATCAAGGGCAGCAACCCGCAGGCGCAACGCAACCTCGACGACACGCGCATCACGCTCCTCGGTCAGGCGGGCGGGCCGAACATCGCGGTGTCGCCGGAGACGCTCGCGTTCGGGCAGGTCGCGGTGGGTACGGCGAAGAAGCGCCGCGTGCTGATCACGAACCTCGGCTTCGACGACCTCACGGTCTCGAGCATCGAACCCGACGCTGCGGGGACCGGCGCCTTCGTGGCGAACCGCGACACGATGGTGATCCCGGCCGGCGGCGCGGAGGTCGTGGAGGTCACGCTGACCGTCACGGCGGCGGGCGCGATCACCTCCGACCTCGTGATCGAGAGCGACGACGCCGACGAGCCGACCGTCACCGTCGCGCTGACCGGTGAGGGGATAGAACTCCCGCCGTGTCAGTACACGCTGGGACCCACGCAGATCGGGTTCGGCGTGGTCGAAGTGCTCCGCAGCATCACGCAGGGCCTCCGCATCCAGAACGTGGGGACCGACGCGTGCCTGATCAGCGACGTCGAGGTGCTCGCCGGATCGGATCCGTCGTTCACGCTGGTCGAGGCGCCGCCGACCAGCCTCATGCTCGGGGCCGGGGAGACGCTGACGGTGCTCGTCGACTACACGCCGATGAGCCGCGGCAACCACGAGGGTGACCTCGGCTTCTACATCTCGGATCCGAACGACTCCACGCCGTCCGTTCCACTCAGTGGACTGGGTGCGGAGGCGGTGCTGCTGATCTCGCCGAACGAGATCGACTTCGGTCGCGTCGAGCCGGAGTGTTCGACGCGCGCCCGAGTCGTCACCGTCTACAACACGGGCTCGACCACCACGTACGTGGATCGCATCGAGCTGCCGCCCGGTGTCACGAGCGAGTTCGTCATCGAGAACATCCCGGCCGGCGTGCCCGGACCGCCGGGCGCCGCGATCGCGCCCGGGGCTTCGATCGAGTTCTCCGTCCGCTACGAACCCAACGGGCTCGGCGCGGACACCGGCTTCTTCCACGTGTACGAAGCCGGCGCTTCGACGCCGTACGTGATCCCGCTGTTCGGCGAGGGCGCGAAGGTCGCGATCAACGAGGACCACTTCGAGCAGCTCGAGACCCCGGAGGTGGACATCCTCTTCGTGATCGACAACTCGTGCTCGATGTCCGCCGAGCAGGCGAGCCTCACGCAGAACTTCGACAGCTTCATCGCGTTCGCCGACGCCCAGGCGCTCGACTACCGGATCGCGGTGGTGTCGACCGACGTCGACGCGTGCCCCAACCCGCCGCCCGCGGAGCGCCCCGCCGGAATGGACCAGGGCCGTTGCGGCTACTTCGCCGACGGCAGCGCGACGGGTCAGCGCGACGCGAACTGGCGCTTGATCACGCCGGACGAGCAGCCGTCCCCGGCGGCGGCGTTCCGCGCGATCGCCACGCAGGGCATCAACGGCTCCGGCGCCGAGCGCGGCCTGCAGGCGGCGTACAACGCCTTGTCCAGCCCGCGCATCACGGGGTGGAACGCGGGCTTCTTGCGGCCGGACGCGTACCTCGCGCTGATCTTCATCGCCGACGAGGACGACCAGTCGATCAACACGGTCGACTTCTTCGTGAACTACTTCCTCGCGATCAAGGGCTTCCGGAACACGCACCTGTTCTCGGCGTCCGCGATCGTGGGCGACGTCCCGAACGGCTGCGCGAGCGGCGACCCCGGCTACCGCTACGTCGACACCGCGCAGCAGACGGGTGGGATCGTCGAGTCGATCTGCACGACCGACTGGGCCGACGCGCTCGAGAACCTCGGCCTGTCGGTGTTCGGGTACAAGTCGCGCTTCTTCCTCTCCAACCAACCGATCCCCGCGTCGGTTCAGGTGTTGATCGACGGCGTGCCGATCGCGGCGACTTCGATGAGCGGGCAAGTGCGTTGGACGTACGACGACATGAGCAACAGCCTGAACTTCGATCCGCTCGCGATCCCCGAACCGGGATCCCAGATCGTCATCACCTACCGAGCCGAGTGTTTGTAGGCCCCCAAGAGAACCACCACCGATGAGCCTCGACATGAAGTGGATGGCCCGCGCACTGATCGCGGGCCTCACGTTCCTCACGATCGCCGCGCCCGATGGGGCGTCGGCGCAGACGCCTTACCAGGTCACCCACTCGAGCGGCGCGTACACGCCGTTCACGGGCGGCACGACGCACGCACCCGTCGCCTACGGCGCCTTCACTGCGCAGGACGAGGGTTCGGCGGCCATCCCGATCCCGTTCAGCTTCATCTGGTACGGCCAGACGTACACGACGATCCACGCGTACACGAACGGGCTCGTGAGCTTCTCGCCGCCGCCCGGCACGCTGGCGGGGCAGCTGCGTCAGCCGTCGGTCGTGCCCAGCCAGGGCAACCTCATCCACAACTTCATCGGCGTGATGTGGCACGACCTCACCGCGACGACGATGTCGGCGATTCGCTCGCGCGTGGTCGGGAGCGCGCCGTCGCGTGTGCTGGAGATCCAGTTCGAGAACTACGTCGGCTTCAGCAACCCGCTCGCCGAAGTGAACTTCCAGGTGCGGTTGTTCGAGGGGACGAACGCGGTGCAGATCGTCTTCGGACCGAACAGCGGCTGGAACCCGCAGAACGGTGGGACGACCGCGATCGAGAACGCGACCGGCACCGACGGCATGAACCTGATGGCGGCGTCGCCGACGTGCAGTGCGGCTTGCACCTGTCTCCCCGCGCGGTGCGGCACGATCCACTGGCCCGTCGGCCACACGATCGACATCGAGCTCCCGCTCGCTCCGGAGTTGACCGGCTCGATCACCGGCCCGCCGGGCGCGCGGCCGAATCAGATGTTCTCGGTCGACGTGTCGATCTTCAACAGCGGTCAGCAGGCGGTCGGCGCCTTCCAGTACGCCATCTACCTCGCGAACAGCGACACGAGCACGGCGGGGAGCGCGACGCTCGGCACGTACGGCGTCGCGGGGCTCGCGCCGGCGTCGTCGGTGCAGCAGACGCGTACGTTGACGGTGCCGCCGGCGACGCCGCTCGCCGAGTACTACATCGCGTTGATCGTCGACTCCGCGGGCACGGTGGACGAGGCGCTGGAGAACAACAACCGCACGTTCTACGGGCCGTTCGGGACGGCGCCGGATCTGACGGGCTCGATCCTCCCGCCGATGGACAGCGGACCGGGCGAGCCGTTCGGTGTGAACTTCTCGATTCGTTCGGACGGCGCGCCGGTCACGAACGCGTTCAGCGTCCAGCTGTACCTCTCCCCGACGCAGATGTTCGACATGGGCACGGCGCTGCCGCTCGGGCCCGCGATGGTCACGCTGCCGAACGGCTTCCGCTTCAACGGGACGGTGACCGTGCCGATGCCGCTCAACATCCCGCCGAGCCCGCCGCCGTACTACGCGGTCGCGGTGCTCGACGATCAGGACTCCGAGACGGAGCTGGACGAGGGCAACAACGTGATCGTCTCCGTCGCGACCGTCTCCGTGCGCGGCCCCGATCTCACCGGGGTGGACTTCGTCGGCGGCGACTTCGGGTTCCGCGGCGAGCCCTACCCGCTCACGACGACGCTCCGGAACTCGGGCGGTGCGCGCGCGACGGGCTTCACGGTGTGCGTGTTCCTCTCGGACAACCAAGTCATCTCGGTTGCAACGGATCGCCTCCTCCTCGAGACGGCGCCGATGACGCTCCAGGCTGGCCAGCGCCGCACGCTCGCGCTCGAGCCGGTGATCCCGACCGACGTCACGCCCGGCGACTGGTACATCGCGGCCGTCTACGACTGCCAGGACGCGGTGCCCGAGTCGCTCGAGACGAACAACACCGAGCGCCGCGCCACGACGATCGAGGTGCGCGATCCTTCGCCGGACCTCGTGCCGCTCACGGTGGAGACCGTCGCGAGCGCGGCGGCGGGCGAGTCCACGCCGGTGTCGGTCACGTACGGCAACATCGGCAACGCGGAGGGCGACGCGATCGTCCGCATCGTCCTGTCGACCAACCCGGGCATCACGACGGACGACCGCACCCTGTTCGAGACCGCCACGCCCGTGACGCTCGCGCCGTCGGACATCGACACCGTGGCGGAGTGGATTCCGATCCCCGCCGACGTCGCGTCCGGGACCTACTACATCGGCGCGATCGTGGATCCGGCCGACACCGCAGACGAGACGTTCGAAGAAAACAACACGATGGCCTCCGCGCAGATCGTGATCGAGGGGACGGACCTCGCGATCGTCTCGGCGCCGCCGCCCAACGCGATCATCGACGTTCCCTACGCGCGCCGCTTCGCGGCTGTCGGCGGCTTCGAGCCCTACGTCTGGACGATCGCGTGGGACGGGGGTTCGGCGCCGGCCGGCATCACGTTCGACGCCGCGACCGCGGAGCTCCGCGGGACGCCCGCCGCGAGCGCGGAAGGCGCGAACGGCTTCGAGCTCACCGTGACGAGCGGCGCCCTCAGCGTGAGGCGGAGCTACACGCTGATCGTCTCCGGACCGACCATCCCGCTGCAGGTCGTATCCACGCGACTGCCGCCCGCGCTCGCGCTCGAGCGGTACTTCGTGCAGCTCGTGGCCGTCGGCGGCGTGGCCCCGTACCGCTGGACCGTCGTCGACCCGCTCCCGTTCGGGACGGCGCTCGACTCGGACGGCGTGTTCGGCGGCGAGCCTCAGCTGATCGACGCATACAACTTCGAGGTCGCGGTGACGGACGCGGCCGGCACTTCGGCGCGCGGGGTGTTGTCGCTCGACGTCGTCGACGCGATGACGTCGGTGAGCATTCAGCAGGCCGACGTCGCGGGCGGCATCGTCGGGACGCCTTACCAGTCCGAGTTCACCGCGGCCGGCGGCGGGACGCCGTACACGTGGCGGATCGAGGGCTCGGTCCCCGGGCTGAGCTTCGATGCATCGACCGCGTTGCTGACCGGCACGCCGACGACGGCCGGCGCGTACCCGATCGTGGTCGAGGTGCGGGACACGGCGGGCTTGATCGACCGCAACGCGTACGTGCTCGAGGTGTCGCCGGAGGGTTCGCTCCGCATCGTGACGGGCTCGAACGACGACAACCTGTTGCCCGACGCGACGCTCGGTTCGGCGTACGCCACCGAGGACGGGCAGCCGGTGCGACTGCGCGCGTCCGAGACCGAGGGCGTGACGTGGTCGGTGGTGCTCGGAGCGCTCCCGCCCGGCCTCACGCTCGACGGCGCGACCGGGATCATCAGCGGCACCCCGACCGAGGCGGGCTCGTTTGCGTTCGTCGCGTTCGCGCGAACGGAGGCGAACGACACGCGCCGCGCCGCGCTCGCGATCGTCGTGCGGGATCCCAACGAAGAGACGACCGATCCCGGCGGCGGCGGCTGTGGCTGTCAGGCAACCTCTTCGCGTGGCGGCGCGGCCTGGGGCCTGTTGCTCCTCGTGCCGCTGTTCTTCCGGCGGCGCGCGTGGCTCGTGCTCGCGTTCGTGTTGTTCGCGTCGACCGCGTCGGCGCAGACGCCGTACCAGGTGTTGAGCGAGCCGGAGCCGTACGTCTCGTTGGGGCCGGGCGCGATCGAGATGGTGCCCGGGCTCGGTGACGGGACGACGGAGCCGATCCAGCTCCCTTTTCGGTGACGCTGTACGGCGAGGCGTACAGCACACTCTGGGTCAACGCGAACGGCTGGGTCAGCGTCCTCGACAACGCCAACGGCTACCACTTGCCGCCGGCGACGAACCCCAGCACCGACTTCCCGAACGGCTACGTCGCGCCGCTGTGGGCCGACTGGTGTACGAGCGTCGCGGGGTGC
>JAUHYN010001090.1 GCA_030426505.1 bacterium
CCGCCGCGGCTGCGTGAGGCGTACGGCTTCCCGTGGGGCGTCGCCGAGCGCGCCGCCTTCGCTGCGACGAAGATCGCGCTCACCAACGCGCGCCGCGCGCTGCCCGCGCCGATGCGGATGCTCCCGGTGTACCGTCGCGCCATGGCGCGCGTCGCGGGCGAGCCGTCGAGCCGAATCGACCACGCGATCGACGGGCTCTTGTTCGGTCGCGTCGCGCAGGTCTGAGATCCACCGCGATGAAGATCCTCGAACACATCCTCGCCGCCCTCGTCGGCCTCGGCATGATCGCCGCGGGCGGCGCCAAGCTCGCCTCGGTCGAGCAGCTCGTTCAGAACTTCGAGCGCTGGGGCTACCCGAGCTGGTTCCTCTACGTCACCGGCGTCATCGAGGTGGTCGCGGGCATCGCGATCATCGCGCCGAAGACGCGCCTGGTCGGCGCCGCCCTCATCGTCGTCACGATGCTCGGCGCGACCGCGACGCACCTCCGCGCGGGGGAAGGCTTCGCCGAAGCGATCCCCGCGATCGCGCACCTCGGCATCGCCGCGGTGGTCGGCGCGCTCGCGCTCCGTCGCCGGCGCGCCTGACCGCCTACCGGTCGTCCGGCAGCGCGATCCGCTCGCCGCCGAGCTTCACCCACGCGTCCGCGGCGACGCGCCGCGTGGTGAGGTGCGTGGCCTCGTCCTTCGCGATGCGCTCCACGATCGACGCGTGCTCCGCGCGGCCGAGTACTCCGAGCGCGTCGATCGCGGTCTCGCGCAGCGGCGCATCGATACGCTGCGCGGTTTCGACGACGAACGCGACGCCTTCGTCGATCGCATGCGAGCCGATCAGCGCGACCGCGTAGGCGCGCTCCTGTGGATTGCGCGCGGTGGTGCGCGCCACGATCTTCTCGCCGTAGCCGCGCTCCCCGAGTCGGTACAGCGTGGCGAACGCCGTGAGGCGATCCGCCCACGCGAGGAAGAACCGCGAAGCGAGCCGCTCGAGCGGCGGGATCGACGCCGGATCCCCGAGCACCCCGAGCGCCTTCATCGCGTCGAGGCGAACGCGCGTGGTGCGGAGCGCACCCTCCAGGATCGGGCGCGCGCGCGGGTCGCGTAGCGCGGCGAGCGCGAACGCGGCCTCGAAGCGTACGCCGGCGTCCGGGTCGTCGAGGAGCTCCGAGAGCCCGTCGATCGCGTCGCGATCGCGGAGGTCGCCGAGCGCCGCCGCCGCCTCTTGGCGCACTCCGGGTTCGTCGTCCGAGAGCAGGCGACGGAGCGCTTGCAGGCGCGGCGCGTGGTCTTCGGTGTCGCGGATCTGCGCGAGCGTGGAGGCGGCCTCCGCCCGCACGCGCGCGTGGGTGTCCATCGTGAGCTGCACGGCGCGGTCGAGCACCTTCGGTGACGCCTCGACGCCGCCGAACGTCGTGAACCGCCCAACCGCCTCGAGCGCGGCCTGCCTCAGCCCCGGGTGTTCGTCGTCGAGCGTGGCCACGACGGCCGCGACCAACGCATCGTCGGGGCGCGCCTCCATCGCAGCGAGGAGCGCCTGCAGACGATCTTCGTCGGACCCGGTGCGGACGCGCTCCGCGAGCGGCTTCGCGTCGGACATCAGTGGATGCGCGATCCGGGCGGCGCGTCGTCCGGCACGTTCAGGACCCAGATGTCCTTCCCGCCCGGGCCGGCCGCGATGACCATGCCCTCGCTCATCCCGAACTTCATCTTGCGCGGCGCGAGGTTCGCGACGACCGCGACCTTCTTCCCGATGAGCGACTCCGGCTCGTACGCGGAGCGGATCCCCGCGAAGACGTTGCGCGGCTTCCCCTCGCCGATGTCGATCGTGAGGCGCAGCAGCTTCTTTGCACCCTCCACGTGCTCGGCGTTCTGGATCAGCCCGACCCGCAGATCGATCTTCGAGAAGTCGTCGATCCCGATCTCGTCGGCGATCGGCTCGATCTCCGGCTCCGGCTCCGCCGCCTTCGGCGCCTCGACGACCGAGGCCTCCACGATCTTGTTCACGGTCTTCAGGTCGATGCGATCCACGAGGCGCTCCGGCGTCCCCGTCGCGCGCTCGACGAGATCGAACGCCGCGCCCTCCGCGAACGACTTCGGCGACCCCTCGAGCCCCAGCACGCCGTACACCTTGTCCGCGAACATCGGCACGGCCGGCGCGACCGCGACGGTCGCCGCGCGCGCGATGTTGAGGCACAGCGTGACGAGCTGGAGCGTCTTCGCCTCGTCGTCCTTGATCATCCGCCACGGCTCGCCGTCCTGGAACAGCTTGTTGCCGAGTACCGCGATCTCCACGCCCGCGCGCACGCCGCGCGCGAGGTCGAACGACTTGTACGCGGCCTCGGCTTCACCGAGGAGGCGCTTCACCTCGTCCACGTGCGGGCCCGCGTCCGCGGGGAGCTTGCCGTACTTCCCGCCGAGCTTGTTCACGAGGAACGACGCCCCGCGCGACACGAGGTTCGCGAGTGTGTTCACGAGCTCCGCGTTCACGCGGTTCACGAACTCCTCGAGGTTGAGATCGATGTCGTCGGTCGACGCCCCGATCTTCGACGCGAAGTAGTACCGCAGATAGATCGCGTCCAGGTGAGCGAGGTACGTCGACGCGTTGATGAACGTGCCGCGCGTCTTCGACATCTTCACGCCGTCCACCATCAGCATCCCGTGGACGTGGACCTGGTCCGGAGTCTTCAGCCCGGCGGCGTTCAGCATCGCGGGCCAGAAGAGCGTGTGGAAGTAGATGATGTCCTTCCCGATGACGTGGACTACGCGACCCTTCTTCTCGCGCCAGACCTCGTCCACCGCCGACGGCTGCCCGATCTTGTTCGCCCAGTTTTCCGTCGACGAGATGTACCCGACCGGCGCGTCCAGCCAGACGTAGAAGTACTTGCCCGGCTCGCCGGGGATCTCGAAGCCGAAGTACGGCGCGTCGCGCGAGATGCACCAGTCGTTGAGGCCACCCTCGATCCACGCGTCGATGAACTTCTTCACGTCGGGCTGAAGGCGCCCTTCGGCCGACGACCACTCGCGCAAGAAGTCGGTGAACTTCCCGAGCGAGACGAACAGGTGCTCGGAGTCTTTCAGCACCGGCTTCGAGCCGGTGATCACGCTGAACGGCTCGATGAGGTCCGTGGGGTCGTACGTCTTCTTGCACGCCTCGCAGACGTCGCCGAACTGGTCGGGGGTCTTGCAGTTCGGGCACGTGCCCTTCACGAAGCGGTCGGGGAGGAAGCGCTTCGCCTCTTCGTC
>JAUHYN010001091.1 GCA_030426505.1 bacterium
CTCACCAGCCTCATCGAGCCTCTCATGATGGTCGTCCTCGGTGTCCTCCTCGGTGGCCTGATCATCGCGATGTACCTGCCGATCTTCGAGATGGCAGACAACATCAAGTAGGCGAGAGGGATCCGAACGGGTGGTCGAAGCCACTCGACTCACTGAACGCGCCGACCGCACCGGCTCCCTCACGGGGGTGCCGGTCGTCGTCGTTCAACCGGAGGAGAGCCCGGACCAGGCGCAGTTCAAGCGCAACCTCCTCCTCGTCGCGGCGATCCGCGTCCTCGTCGTCACCATCTCGCGCGGCGTGTTGTTCGCGCTGGTGCAGATCGATCCGCCCGGACAGGTCGGCCAGATCCAGTCGTGGCAGTACGCGCTGATCGGCTCGACCTACGCGCTGTCGATCGTCTACGCCGCGGCGCTCCGCTACGGGAAGGCGACGGTCCTCCTCGCCTACGCTCAGGTCGGCCTCGACGCGCTGATCGTGTCGGTGCTCGTCCTCATGACGGGCGGCGTGGAGTCGGTCTTCGGCTTCGCGTACGTGTTCTGCGTCCTCGGCGGCAGCGTCACGCTCTACCGCCGCGGCGGCCGCCTCGCGACCGTCTTCACGATCGGGATGTTCGGCGCCGTCGTGGCCGCCCAGCTCCTCCAGCTGCTGCCGGTGCTCCCGAGCGTGCAGACCACGAGCGCGCTGTTCTCGTTCGTCGCGCACTCGGTCGGGATGGTCGCCGTCGCCGAGCTCTCGAGTACGCTCGCGCAAAAGCTCCGCGATACGGGGCGCGCGCTCGCGGAGAAGGAGGTCGACTACGAGCAGCTGCAGCAGCTCCACGCGGCGATCCTCCGCTCGCTCCCCGCGGGGCTCGTCACCGTCGATACGACCGGGACCATCCGCTACGCAAACGACGCCGCCGTGAACATCCTGCGCGTCCCCGTCTCCGATCTCGTCGGGCGGCCGCTCGGGGTCGTCGTCCCCGGGATGCGCTTCGCGTGGGAGCGCTGGCGGTCCGAGTCGATGATCTCGAGCCGCGAGCGCCACGAGGCCGGCTTCGAGCGCGCGGACGGCGCGCGTCTGCGGCTCGGCTTCTCGTTCGCGCCGCTCAGTCTCGTCCGGGGCGCGGCGGTGGGATCCATCGTCGTCTTCCAGGACGTGACGGACATCGTGCTGCTCAAGGAAGCCGTGGAGCGCGCGGAGCGTTTGGCCACCGTGGGCAAGTTCGCGGCGGGGTTGGCGCACGAGGTCCGCAACCCGCTCGCGTCGATGTGCGCCTCGATCGACGTGCTCGCGTCGTCTCTCGATCCGCCGGAGGCGTTACAGCGCTTGATGTCCAACGTGGTCGACGAAGCGGATCGACTCAATCGCTTGATCAGTGACTTCCTCGCGCTCGCGCGGCCGCGCTCGCTGCGACTCGCCGAGCAGAATCTTGGCGCGATCGTCTCGAGCGTGTTGGATGTGTTCCGCCAAGAGGCGGCGCACGTGGTGATCGAGCGAGAGATCGACGACGACGTCCTGGTGATCGTCGACGAAGACTTGGTGCGGCAGGTCGTGTGGAACGTCGTGCGCAACGCCGCCGAGGCGATGCGAACGAAGGGCGGCACGCTGCGCGTCCGCATCACGCACGATCGAGAGGAGCCGATTCTGCAGATCGAAGACGACGGTCCCGGTATGACGCCGGAGCAGCAGCGGCGGATCTTCGATCCGTTCTACACGACGAAGGCCGGGGGCTCTGGGCTCGGGCTCGCGATCTCGCACTCGATCGTGGAGGCGCACGGCGCTTCGCTCGGCATCACGAGCGCGCCGGGCGAGGGGACGACGGTCTCCGTGCGATTCCGGCCCCCGAGCGAGCAGGTCGAGGTCGACACCGCCGACGTCGGCGACGACCTCGCCGCCGAGATGAGGAGTGCCTGATGGGCCGCGTATTGGTGGTCGACGACGAGAGCGGGATCCGCGACGTCCTCGACGTGCTGATCTCCAAGGAGGGCCACACGGTGAATCTCGCGGCGTCGGTCCGCGAAGCCGTCGCGCAGATGGAGTCGCAGACGTTCGATCTCGTCGTGACCGACCTGCGGCTCGAACCCGACGGTGACGGCATCGACGTGATCATCGCGTCGAGGAAGATGACGCCGCCGCCGGAGGTGATCGTGATGACCGCGTTCGGGACGCGCGAGCGCGCGCAGCGCGCGATCTCCGAGGGGGCGTCGTTCTACCTCGAGAAGGGGCCGCACTTCGCGGCCGACATGCGCGTCCTCGTCGCGCAGGCGACGAACAAGCGCCGCCTGCAGGCGGAGAACGAGCGCCTCCGCCGCGAGCTGGTCGAGCGCTACAGCGCGGGCGGGATCGTCGGGAAGAGCCCGCTGATGCGCGAGGTGCTCGAGATCGTGGAGCGCGTGGCGTCGCTGCGCGCGACGGTGCTCGTCACGGGCGAGAGCGGCACCGGCAAGGAGCGCATCGCGAAGGCGCTGCACTACGGGAGCGCGCAGAAGAGCGGGCCATTCATCGCGGTCAACTGCGGCGCGATCCCGGAGAACCTGATCGAGTCGGAGCTGTTCGGTCACAAGAAGGGCGCGTTCACCGGAGCGGACGAGGACCGCGAGGGGCTCTTCGCGGCGGCGCGCAACGGGACGCTCTTCCTCGACGAGATCGGTGAGCTCCCGCTCGCGCTTCAACCGAAGTTGCTCCGCGCGCTCCAGGAGCGAAAGATCAAGGCGCTGGGCGCGACCGAGGAGACCGACGTCAACGCGCGCATCATCGGGGCGACGAACCGTGACCTCGAGGACGAGGTGGCGGCGGGGCGCTTCCGCGAGGACCTCTTCTTCCGCTTGAACGTCGTGCAGATCGATCTGCCTCCGCTCCGGCAGCGTCGCGAGGACATCCCGCTGCTCGCCGAGACGTTCCGTGAGAAGTACGCGCGCGAGTACGAGCGCGACGTGAAGTCGATCGACCCGGAGGCGATGGAGCGGCTGCTCGCGTTCCACTACCCCGGCAACATCCGGCAGCTGGAGAACGTCATCGAGCGGGCGATCGCGTTGTCGACGGGGTCGGTGCTCACGCTGAGACAGCTCCCGTCCGAGATCGCGTCCGCGGAATCGGCCCCGACACGTGTGTTCAATGTCGCTACGGATGCGCCGTTCCCCGACGAGGGGATCGATCTGGAGCGGATGCTGGAAGACTTCGAATACCGGCTGATTTCGACCGCCCTCGAGAAGGCCGGCGGCGTGAAGACGAAGGCCGCCGAGCTGCTCGGGG
>JAUHYN010001092.1 GCA_030426505.1 bacterium
CGGCTTCACCGAGGACCTGCACGAACATGTCGCGGTCGATCCTGAACTGTTCGACCGGCGGGCTCTGGTCGAGGCGATAGAGTTCTTCCAGCGAGAGCTGGAGCGAGACGTCGAGGTTCGGCGCGCGCGGGCTCAAGCGACCGCCTTCCCGAAGACCGGCACGCAGCCCGCGTCGAGCAGGCGGCCGCCGGCCACCTTGCTGTCCGGCGCGAGCATGAACCGCTCGTAGATTGCGCCGAGGTCGCGGGCGACGGGGAGCGTGGTGCGCTCGGCGACGTAGCCGAGCACTTCGACGAGCCGCGCGAAGTGCTTCGCGAGTTCGCCCAGCAACTGCGCGAAGACCGTGTGACGCGCGAGCGAGGCAGCGCTGTGGTACGCCGCCGCGCCCATCTGCACGTAGTAGTCGAGGCCGACGAGCGAGCGCTCGCGTTCGATGTGCGGCGTGAAGAAGCCGCTCACGATCAGCGACACGTCACCGAGGTGACGGAACGCTTCGAAGCGCTGGCCGGCGTCGCCCTGTTGCGCACGCTCGTAGAGCCAGACGAGCGCGGGCGTCCCGCGCTCGTCCTTGCCGCCCTGGTGGAGGATGCTGCTCTCGCCGAACTCGGCGACGACCCGGAGGAGGTAGGCGGCCGTCGACTCGTCGAGGGTCAGCCGCTCGGCTGCGAGACCATCCTCGAGGAGCTCGCGGAAGAAGGACTCCAGGGTGTGATGCGTCGCGATGGGTCGGTTCATGTCTGTGATCCTAAGAGAACCATCGGACGCCCCGCAAACCGTATGACTAATAAAATCAAATGGTTATGATAGCGAGGATCTCCGATCGGGATCGGTCCGATCGGGTTCACACAAAAAACGCTTGATCTTCGCGCCCTTGGTGAGGTCTTCTGCGCGTTTTTTAGCAACCGGACCCCTCGGGTGGCTAATACGGGATCACCTCGATGGGCGGCTCAGGGCGAGCCAGAGGCGGCCCAAAACATCTTCCGGGCGGTCCGCGTCGAACACTTCTGGTAGGCGCAGTAGGCGTCCGACCCGGCGACGTAGACCGCTCGAGCGTCGCCGCCGGAGAACCAAGCGAGGAGCGCAGCGTCGAGTGTGTACGCCTCGGGCGCCATCAAGCTCCGCGTCAGCAAGATCGGTTCGGCGCCAACGCGATCGAGGACCGGAGCGAAGTCGTCTTTGCTGATGCACGCGAGCGCGATCGCCGCGGAGACACCGCCCTCGCGCGGCGCGACGGTCGGGATGTCGAAGTCCATCAGACCGTTGTGCCCGACATACGCGACGACGTGCGCCGCGCCTCCCGCCGCGATGTGTTCGTCGCCGATCGTCACGAACTCGAGGTCGCGCCCGGCGGCGTGTTCGAAGTAGCGGATCGTCGCGTCGCGGATGTTCGGGCCGGCCCACGCATCGGCCACGACGACAACACGCACCGAGCGACCGGCGCGCCGCACGCGACGCTCGAACACCACGCGACGGAGGACGCGGCGATCCGGGATCGTCGTGCGCTTCACGATCCGCCAGCCCTTCTTCGGCAGGAACTTCTCCACGCCGTAGAGCGCACCCCAGTACAGGTTCACGCCCGGGCGCATCCCGTCGCCCAGATCTCCCGACACCGGTCCGATGTTCTGGTGCTCCGAGTCGGCGAGCGCCACCGTCACGTGCGCGACGAGCGGGCGCCCGGCCTCCACGGCCTCGGACATGCGCGCCTGCGCGGGGCTCGGTGCGGCGGCGACGAGAGCGAGCCAGAACATCCATCGAGACAACCGCCCCCGCACCTTGGCGCCTTCCCTTCGGACGTGCGATGCAGCGCGCGATGGGTAAGACCACGGGTCGCTACTCACCGGCCCGTCGCTTCGAGGAGGTCCGCAGTCTCCTCAACTCGACGGGAGGGGCGACGGTCTACGAGATCGCGGAGCGCCTGCACGTCAGCGTGCGCACCGCGATCCGCTACCTCCGCGCGATGGAAGACGCGGGCGAGCGCATCTACGACGAGCGCGAGGGCTACCGGAAGATCTGGCGACTGATGCCGAGCGCGCGCGAGGGGCTCCTCCGCATGACGAGCAGCCAGATGATCTCGCTGTTCCTCTCGCGGCGCGTGTTCGACTTCCTCGAGGGCACCGGCTTCAAGGAGGACCTCGACGAGATCTTCCAGCAGCTCGAGACCACGCTGAAGCGCAAGGACTTCATCGCCGCGAAGAACCTCGACAAGAAGCTCTACAGCGTGAACGAAGCGCCCTACCGCTACGAAGGCAAGATAGAGGACGTGAACGACATCGTCACCGCGCTCCTCCGCGAGGAGCGGCTGGCGGTGCGTCACGGGAGCGTCGGTCGCGGGCGGAAGAAGTTCGAGATCGATCCCTACACGCTGCTCGTCTACAAGAAGGGGCTGTACCTCGCCGGCTACAGCCACCACCACGAGGCCGTGCGCACGTTCGCGTTCGACGGCTTCCGTGCGATCGAGTGGATGCGCAAGAAGCCGTTCGAGTACCCGGACGACTGGGAGCCGAGCTCCCTCGTCGCGGGGTCGTTCGGCATCTTCGCGAGCGGGGAGCCGACGAAGGTCCGCATCCGGTTCGACCCGAAGGTCGAGCGCTTCGTGCGTCGCCGCCAGTGGCACCCGACGCAGAAGCTCAAGACCACGAAGAAGGGCCTCGAGATGACGATGAAGGTCCACGGCACCGTGGAGGTCGTCAGTTGGGTGCTGTCGTTCGGCGACAAGGCCGAGCTCCTCGAGCCGGCGGACCTGCGCGAGATGGTGGCGAAGGAGCTCCGCGCCGGCGCGTCGATATACGAATGATCAGCCGTCGCTCACGCGGAGCGCGGTGCGGTTCAGCACGACCATGATGTTCCGCCCCGTCACGTGGATCGCGTCGATGCCTTTCAGCATCGCGTAGCGGCCGGGGTCGGTGAAGAACATCAGCTCCTCGGCGACACGATCCCGCTCGTAGGAAGCGGCCTCCGTGTGGCGGCCCTTCAGCTTCAACAGCTTCACTTGCTTCGCGGTCTGCTCGCGGTGGGCGGCGCCGAGTTTGTCCATCTCTGCGCCGAGCGACTCGTCGTCGACGACCTTTGCGCCGCGCTTCAACGTCATCTCGGCGACCGAGCCGCCCGCGCCCGCGTGGTGTGCGGCGAGGTCCGCGCGCACGTCGAGCGCCACGTAGATCCCGTTACCGCACGAGCCACTCCCCGCGAAGTAGGGCCCGGTGCGGAGGTTCTCGACGAAGCCCTCGTCGG
>JAUHYN010001093.1 GCA_030426505.1 bacterium
TCGGCAAGACGGTGCAGCGCGGCGTCTCGGCCCGCATCCTCGAGTACGGCAACGAGCTGCTCGCGGCGGCGTACGAGACGACCCCGGGCCCGGACCTCGACAACGACGGTGCGCCGGACTGGCACATCCCCGTGGTCGACACGGACGGCGAGGTCAACGTGCGGTTCGATCCGACGATCGGGCGGGTGACGCCGGACGGCTTCATCCAGAACAGCCGCCTCGGCTGCAACCCGTCGTCGAACGCGGACTGCAAGTGCGAGGAGAACCGCGCGTGCGTCGAGCTGTCGCGCTACGTCTCGGTGCCGAAGTTCATGCGTCAGGCGATGTCGGCGTACGGCATGGCGCACCCGTCGATGAAGGGGCTGTACTGAGATGTCGCTCGCGGCGCTCATCCTGACTGTCGCGGCCGTGCAAACGAGCTCGGTCGCGACGGTCGCGCCCGTCGAGCGCGGTAAGTCCGTCAACCAGTGGTTGGCGGGCTCGGCGGTGGCGTTGACCACCGCCGCCAACCTTCAGACCTTCGCCCCTTCGCAGCAGCTGACCCACAACCCGGCCGTCACGACGGCCTTCGTGGTGACGCCGCGGGTGAATCTACTGAAGGGACTGGCCGCCACGGCGCGGTTCGGCTTCTCTTACGATTGGACGAACAGTGACTTCACGCAGACCGAGCACGAGCCGTTGGTGCTCGACACCTCGGTCGGCGTGAACTACCTCGGGCTCCCGGCGCTGCCGTGGGGGACGCGATTGGGGTTGTCGGCGGGGTTGACGCTCCCGACGTCGAAGATCTCCCAGGCGCGCACCATGATCGTCACGCCGAGCGCGAGCGTTCAGGCGTGGCACGTCTTCTCCGACATCCTCGGGGGGCGTTTGATCACGTCGGCGAGCGGCGGCTACCAGCACGCGTTCTACCGGTACACCACGCCGGGCGTGGTGGACGAGCAGCCGTACGCGCGGCAGTGCTTCGGCGCGGACCTGACGTGCGTGGATCAGGCGAGCGGGTTGGCGAACGTCTCCGACGTGTTGTCGTGGACGGTCGCGGTGGTCGGGCAGTGGTCCTTCGTGTCGCCGGGCGCGGCGTTCGGATTGGATCACCAGTTCCCGCACCAGTTCGACGTCGAGACCGACCTCGAGGACCCGTTCGACCCGACGACGGTCCGCGTGGCGAGCTCGTTCGACCTGTGGACGGACTTCTTCCTCCCCGCCGGGGTGACGGCGCGCGTGGGCTACTCGTTCACGCGGGACGTCCTCGCCGGGGACGGCCGATTCGGCAACTTCGCGTACGACCGGTACCAGGACGGTCAGTTGTACGTGACGGTCCGAATGGCCCCGTTCGCGGAGGCCACGCCGCTGCGCGCGCAGAAGAAGGACGAGGAAGCGCAGGACGATTAAGCGTCGTGTAATCGCGCAGTGCGGCGGGTCTGAGCGAACCTGACTCCATGGTTCGCCTCGCCCGCCGCCTGCTCGCCGACGCCGTCTCCACCCCGCGCCCCACCGACGAGGCCCCCGCCGTCACGACCCCGACGGCCCCCGCGGCCCCGACCGCAGCGACCCCCACCCCGATCCACACCGCCACCGGCGCGACCGCCGACGCCGCGCGCTCGCAGCACCGCGCGGGCGAGGCCTGGCAAGCGCACTTGCTCCACCAGCGCTTCGAGGAGAGTACGCGGCGCCTCGACGACGACGACAACTTCGCCGTCCTCTCGGGCGGCGACGACCACATCACCGAAGACGATCTGATCCGCGTGCGCGACGGCGAGGTCGAGGCCTCCCAGGAGCTCCGCGACGAAGCGGCGTTCCTCCTGGAGAGCGAGACGTTCCGGAACGCGCTCGACGTCGGTGACGGGGTCGGCGAAGTCGACGACAAGATCAGCCGCGACGACGTCCGCGCCGCGCGCGACACATTGTCGACGCAGGACTGGAGCGGCGAGACGATCGGCGTCGACGGCGCGATCGACAGCGAGGCAGAGGCGCGCGCCGTCCTCGACCGCTACCTGTTCCTGACGGACGCCGCGGACGGCGTGGGCGGGCGCAACGCGCACTATTCCAACGACGACGTCGCCGCGCTCCTCGACGATCCGACCATCCCCGAAGATCTGCGCGCCGCCGCCGAATACATTCGAGGGAACGACGTCTCGCTGCCGGGCGACGGCTCGAGCTTCCTGGGCACCGTGACGAGCCCCTTCCGTGACGCGGTCGGCGCGGTCGCCGACGGCGGCGGCCACGTGTTCGACGGCGCCGTCAGCGAGGTGCGCGACGCGTTCTTCGAGCCCGTCGATCTCAGCGACGAACAGCGCGCCGAGTTGACGGGCCTCGCGGAGGACGCGGCGGCGACCGATCGCGATCGTGACGAAGTCCCGTTCAACGAGCAGGTGAACGCGCACCACTCGAACACGATCGACGAGATGCGCGAGGCGCTCGAGGGCGACTACGACTGGCTCGAGGGTGACGTGCGCCGCGACCCGCCCGTGATGGGCCACGACCTCGTCTCCGGCGGCGGGCTGCGGTTCGAGGACTGGCTCGAGATCGGCGGCGCGTCTGGGCGCGGGTTGAAGATCGACATCAAGGAGCGCGGATCGATCGACGGGATCATCGAAGCCGTACAGGCGTCGGGGATCCCGGAGGACCAGCTGATGTTCAACGTCGACGCCATCACGGGACCGGGCGGCTCCGGCGTGAACGCGACGCCGGACGACGTGCGCCGCCTCCGCGAGGCCTTCCCGGACGCGCACATCGCGATCGGCGCGAAGACCGGCGGAACCTCCGAGGGGACGACGTACACCGAGGCGCAGGTCTCCGAGATGATCGCGCTCGCCGAGGACGTGGGCGGATCGGTCTTCTTCCCGCTGCAAGCCGAGCTCGTGACGCCGCAGATCGTCGAGCGCCTCGAAGCGCACGGCAACGTGTCGATCTGGAACTCACCGCGCACGTACGAACTCGACGGCCCCGAGGCCATCGACGCCTGGCTGGCCATCCAGAAGGACTGGATGGTGCGGGTCGACCGCGTGCGGCTGTGGATCGAGGCCGAGACCGCGCGGCTCGAGGGTCGGGGGCTGGGCGCGCTGTGCGGCGGGCTGAGCGAGCGCGGGCGCTGCGACGGTGAGGTGCTGCGCTGGTGCGCCGGCGTGCTGCCCCTCGAGCGCGACTGTCGCCTCGAGGGCGCCACCTGCGGCGCGACCCTCTCCCACAGCCCGAGTGCGCTGAGCGCGGCCTGTCCGTAGATCCCGGCCGG
>JAUHYN010001094.1 GCA_030426505.1 bacterium
CCTCGACGACCTTCTTCGGATCTTCGCTGAGCAGTAGCCCGACCATCACGCCGATGGCCGCGCATGCGACGATGAAACCGACGCCGACCAGCCAGCGCATCGGATCAGGAGATCTCGAGCGGCGTCGCCGCGCCCGCCGGCGGGAGGTTCTGCTCGGGGCGGGATCGGCCGCGCTCGGTGGGTCCGGTCTGGTGGTAGCGCTGCCCCGCGAGGCGCTTCAGCGCCGTGCGCGTCTTGCTGGACAGGTAACAACTCGTGAAGTCCACCGAGAGGTTCGGATCGAAGTATGGGTTGTCGAGCCCGCCGAGGTGAACCAGCGTGAGTACCTGCTCGGCTACACTCACCGGGCACCCGCCCAGCCGAATGACTTGCTCGTTGCGGTTCTTCCACATGTTCGCGCCGACGGACGCCATCTTCTTGAAGATGTCGTCGTTTTTCGCCTCGAGTGGGTTCTTCTGACTTCGGTCCACGTACTGCGAACGGATCTGCACCGGGCGATCCGCGATGTTCCCGTTGAACTCCGCGCAATCGCCGATGAACACGACCTTCTCGTCCGGCTTCGCGTCGATCACGCCGTCGTAGTTCCCGAACACGATGTGCAGCGGAGGCATCTTCTCGTCCGTGCGCTTGTCGAACACGCGCAGTAGCTCGATCGCCTCTTCGAGCGCGCCGGGGCAACCGCCCCAACAGTACGCGTGCGTCTCGCTCGGCGGCCGCCCGCCGTACGCGCGGATCGCGGTGTCCGCGAAGTAGTCCTCCACGCGGATGAGCCCCTTGCGGAACCCCTCGGCGCGCGACTGCGCCTCCTCGAGCGTCACGTCGCCCGACAGCTCGATACGGTCGAGATCGATCGGCCCGAAGCCACGCTCGCTCGCGAGGGCGATGTGTTCGACGTCCTTCGGATCGAGGCCGATGATGTGGCAGCACACCGCGTCGAACGCCGCCTGGTTGTTGCCCATGATGATGAGCCCGAGATCGAACGGGGTCGGCGTGAGCATTCGCCCTTCGCCGGCGATGATGCCGTCGATCGCGATGAAGCGCGGCTGCGTGATGTACTGGAGGTCCGAGACCTTCGCGTTGAGCTGGTGGTCGTGATCGATCAGGCGGTGTCGGTCGTCCTGGATCCCGATGTAGTTCTTCATGCTGAACGTCACCGTCGTCCAAGGGTGCGCCTTGAACTTCGGGCAGTTCACGAAGAAGTCGGCCTTCGCGACCGGCTCCGGCGTGAAGAACGAGTTCCGCAGCCGGCCGGGGTGGTACAGCGGGATCTCGACCTGCGGGACCTCCTCGAAGTGGTACGCCTTCACACCGCGCACGCGGTCGAACATCTCGTAGTAGTTCGCGCCCTTGAACGAGTAGCGCGTGGGGACCGTGATGCCGCAGCGCTCACCGACCGCGAGCTCCGTCATGCCGTCGTCGCGATCCTTCAGGGCGTGCAGCACCCCCTCCACGAACTCCGGCCGGGTGTAGGCGTGCGGGAAGAGGTCCCCGGAGGCGACGACGTTCGGCTTCACCAGGGCCCGCCCCTTCGGCCGGAGGTCGAGCTCTTCGAGGCCCTCGCGGACGATGCGCCGGATCTTCTGGACGTCGTAGTCGCGGCACGCGCGGATGATCACCTTCGGTGTCGTCATCTGCCTTCCATGGTACACCGCGGGGCGTTGCGTCACGTCGTCCTTTTGCGCGATGCGTCGTTCATGGGCATCCTCGTCCGCATGTGCCGCGCGTGGCCCGTCCTGACTACGGCGCTGTGGCTGCTCGTCGCCGGGTGCGGCGCGTCGCAGACCACGTGCCTCCCCGACAGGCAGTGCGTGTGCGCGTCGTCCGAGGCGTGCGCGCTCCTCTGTCCCATGGGCGGGTGCCAGGTCGACTGTGTCGACTCGGAGGCCTGCTACGTCGACTGCCCGGGCGGTGACTGCGACGTCACCGGCTCCACGGACGGCCTCACGCACCTCGTCTGCACGGCGGGCGACTGCACGTTGAACTGCTCGGGGACGGCGCAGTGCGCGATCACCTCCTGCATGGAGGACTGCGACGTGCAGTGCGCCGGCAGCACCGACTGCCGAAACGCCTGCACCGACCCGAGCTGCACCACGAACTGAGCGGCCGCGGGGTCACGCGTCGTTCGCGCGGCCCTCGACCACCTCCTGGAGCGTCGTCGCGATCGCGCGCAGCGCGCCGTCGCCGATCGTCACGCGCTGCAGCTGATCCACGCGCGGGAGCGCGCCGACCACCTCGGGCAGCGACCGCACCATCGCCATCTGCACGGCCTCGCGCGATCGATCGTTGTCGATCCGCCGCCGCGCCGCGAGGAGCTCCGTCGCTTCGCGCTCGATCCGGTGCCGCGACGCCGCGCGCGCCTCCGCGTCGGCGAGCTCCACCTCGAGCCGAAGCTTCTCGAGCTCCGACTCGAGCGCGAGCTTCGTCCGCTCGTGCGCGATGCGCTCCTCGAGCGCCTCGGCTTCCAGCCGCGCGCGCCGCACGTCGGCTTCGCGGCGCTGATCCTCGACCTCCGTCGCCGCCTCGATCTCGAGGCGCTCGCGCTCCGACTGCGTCTCGATCTCCCGCCGCGCGGTCTCGCGCTGCGCCGCTGTCTCGCGCTCTTCGACCACGCTCCGATTCGCGAGCTCGGCGAGTCGCGCCTCGCGCGCGCGCTCGGATCGGAAGGGACGCTGCAGCGTCTCCCAGACCGTCGGCGAGCACACGACCGCCTCCTTGATCTGCACCGTCACGATCTTCAGCCCGAGCCCGCGGTGACGATCGCCGGAGCCCTCCGCGACGTGACGCAGCCGCGTCGTGAGCTCGGCGATGATCGGCTGCTTGTCCGCGAGGACGTCGTCGATACTCATCGTCGCGACCTTGTCCTTGATCGCGGCCTCTGCCTGCTCCCGGAGCTGCACGTTCACGACGCGCATCGGCTCGTCGGGATCGGAGAGGTCGAGGCGCTGGTACGCGGTCTCGAAGTCGTCGATCAGCCACTGCACGTACGCCTGCACCAACACGCCCTGTCGCTCGCGGCACACGCAGTTCGCCTGGATGATGATCGTCTGCATCGCGGCGGGCACGACGAGGAAGGCGTCGGTCACGGGGTCGAAGCGGAACGAGACGCCGAGCCCGATGTGCAGCGGGTGAGGGCGACCTCGGCGCGTGTGGACCACGTACGCGTTGGGCGGCACGATCACGTTCTTCCACCGCCAGAACCCGGTGATGCGCACGTCCGCCGCCGGGCCG